>CAYODP010000007.1:0-36268 GCA_964402815.1 uncultured Candidatus Saccharibacteria bacterium
AGTATGTCTCTTTTTTTATCTCGGTAATGTTGCACTTGAGGGGTGAGGATGTAAATTTACTATTCACAAAATACGATTTTCATGATATAATAAAGAAAGTACTTTAATAATTTTGAGGAGTTGATACTAGGTGCGAACAACATCCGTAATGACCGAAACCTCGGTACACCCATTGAGGCCACGACTAACAAAACTGCTCTACGAGCTAGCTGACCAGAACGAGCGCCACCGCGTCACTCAGCGTGACGTAAAAGCGGATGCGCGGTTTCCGGGCATCTCGATGGTGTTGGCTATTTTCGGGGTCAAAAAGTTCGACGACATTCTGAATGAGTTGGGGCTCTGGCCGGAGCATCCGTCGGACAACTGCTTGATTCGGTCGCTGAGACGGTTCTACATTCAGAACAACTGCGCCCCAACCACCAAAGATTCCGACAATGGTTGGTTGCCGTACTCTACTAATGTCTATATGCGACGGTTTGGTTCGTGGAATAAGGCACTAATAGCAGCGGGGCTGCCTTACAAGAAGGCCAGCGGCGGCTGGACGAAGCACGACCCACGCTGGGACGGAGTAACGCTCGAGACGGTGGTTCAGTACATGCAAGAAACGTTTGGTGAGCAAGGTTATCTACCGACATTACTAGAATACGAAGCTGGTGATTACTTATACCCCGTGGTTGTCTGTCTAAGACTTAGCAGTACCTGGGGCAATCTAGCGCGTTTGGCTGGGTTGCATCTGAAATTCCAGGCGCAGACGCCACAAGGCGCTCCGCGGGCGACGAACGATGAACTGCTGTTCTATTTGCTAGAACGCTATTGGGACGAGCAGACTTTGCCGACAGTCCAAGAATATGACAACTCGCATCCCAAATACCCGGCGCGGATTTACTATGAACGGTTTGTCAATTGGAGCAATGTAGCCGACCTGCTGGGCTTCCGCATGGCGTCCAGAGCAAAAGACCTGAGTGACCTACGCGATACGGTACTACTATATCTGATGATCCGCTACGAAGACACTGGAATCTTGCCCACAATTAAGGATTACAAGGCCAGCAACCCAGAATACAGCTACGAACTGTGCGTCAAACTATTTAAGAACTGGCGTCAAACGGCGAAGTTAACTGGCTTGACGCTAGCAAGTAGCATCAAATCTAATGGCTCGCACGTCATAACGCTCGGCACGAAGAACAGCGAAGCCGCCTAGAGATGAGCTCCTGAAAATTGAACCCCCTTAGCGTCGCTGAGGGGGATTTTTATGACAAAAGCCTCCCGCGTACTGGGAGGCTTCGTTGGCATGAGACCCGTGGCGGCTAGGCGAACTAAACTGCCACATCTTGAGTCTCGGGCTGGTCGGGCGCATCGTCCAAAGGATTGCAACGCTCGAGCAGATACTGCTCGTAGGAAATTTCCTGCGCTTCACGAATATAACCATCTCTGAGGAGGAATTTAATTAACTCTTCCGTGTGAGTGGGATGCGGGCGATGTTTTGACAAATGGTCATCCATAGGCGTCCCCCTAGACTTGCGGCAGTTGGCTGGTACAGCAAAATTCCGCAGCAGCAGCGGCGTGGATTTTCATGGATTCAAAGAAAATCGGCTGCGGGAGCTCGGGATGTTTAGCGCGAATCCGCTCACTGAGATTACGCTGCACGGAAGGCTTGATGGTTTGTTCCAACTCGGTGCAGCCAAGCACAATTCCCTGCGCGCCGCTATAAACTAGCCGTTCAATCAGGCGCTCGAGATAGTCGCGTGATTTTTTGATGCGCTGGCCCTGACAGAGTTCGCCAAAAATGATATTGTTAATCTTTTCCTGCTCGACAATATTTGGCAAGAGGACTCGGGCGCCGGTTTTCTCCAGACGCTCGCGCAGAAAGCCCTTTGACATGGTGAATTCAGTGCCCAGCAGGGCTACGCGCTGAAGTCCAGTGCGTTTGATGGCGGCTGCCAAGCAATCGCCGATATGAATCAGCGGCACGTCTGGAAAATCGCCAACGTCGCTGCCCCAGAGAGCGTAATGCAGAGTATTGGAACAGATAAGTAAGGCCTCGACCGATGTACCTTGGAGCATACTATGCATGGCGGCGGACAGCTTGCTTGTGATAGCTAGCCAATCATCAGCCTGCATCCAGTCGCTAATCTGTTGGAATTCCAGATTACGCATGGCCATCGGCGCACAGTACAGGCCGCCGAGCCGCTGGTTGACGCCGTCGTTAATCAGTTGATAATATTCGGCGGACGATTGATAGCTGGTACCCATGATAAGGCCAAGGGGATGCAGCTGAGGTTTGGTTGGAACTGAACTACTCATAAAACTACCTCCAGAGACAAGATTTGCCAACTCTTAAGGTGCATGTGGCGCGCTAAAGACCTTGTGGCCCGACATTCAGCACACTACAGATTGAACCTCAGAGAGGCTTATATTTACATTGTAGCACACTTTGTACAAAAAGTCAAGAGGTTTTATGAAAATACGGTAATACTACCGGATTTGTAGGTTATTCATCAAGGAGGGAGATAATCTGGGCGCCGTATTTTTCGAAGTTAGCTTTGACGTCGGGGCGCTCAAGCCAATCGAAATCAGCAGTGTGGGCGACGTAACCAACTTTCTTACGAATGGAACGACCGGTCGGATGACGGCCGGCGGTAGTAGCTTGGCCTTGAGTATATTCGTATTCGTCAAGTACAAGAATATCGCCAGGCTCGCAGACGAAATCATTAACCCGCCATTCAAAAGTTTTCTCGCCGGAGAGAATCTTCTCAAAATATTCAGGACTAATTTTCTTATGAATTTCGCGCATGATAGACCTTTCTTTATTGTATAATAATAGCATGGAAAGCGAGAAATGCAATATTAATGGTATAGGAACGGTACAGTTGGCAGATGGCAGAATTGTACAATTAGAGCGCGCGTCCCGCCCGGACTTGCATTATGTATTGAGGCTGTGTTATCAAAACGGTGAAGAAGAGACGGTGCCGGGAGCATTTCGAGCGCCCGAGGATGTGCATTACGGATTTGATTATTTCGTGGACATTGATGAATACGATTTAATTGAAAGTATTTTGGGCCAGCTCGACTTGCCAGTAGAAGAAGTACTGAAGATTGTGTTTGAGATTGCAGGTTATAATTGTGTATACGCCAATAAGAAAATCGTGCGAGCAGAGATTGTTGATAAGCGGACGGGCGAAGTGGTAGCGAGTGCGACGAATAAATATGCCTAGCTGAGGCGGTAATGACCGACGATATCGTAGCGCCCAAGGGCATCTTCTTCATAAGAAAATTGGAGCGGACTGTAATGATGAAGCAGAAAAGGTACGCCTTTGCGATTGCGTTTATCGGAAACGATACCGATATGGTCGGGGAAAATGACAATGTCGCCACCTTGCCACTCGGTAATATTCTTAAGGTCGGTGGTTAAATTTTGGGCATGACGACGAAACCAAACGGCAAGGTTTTTCACCCGACGAAAGTCAATCTTGGCGTCGGGAATTTCGACATCATACAAATCGGGATTGGCGCGAATGTCGGCATCGATTAGCTCCATTAAGTCATAACCAGCGCCTTTGAGCGCAAAGGCAATCACATCAGTGCAAACGCCGTGATTGTCGTCGGGGTAACCAGTGGCGTAATAGATACTTTGGTACTGCGGGTTGGTAGCAAGGTAGGCACGAGCGCTGATTAAAATATCAGACTGGTCGTCCAGACCGTCAGAATCATGGTCAACCGAGCTATAATACTCGGTAATACCGAAATCAGCATTGGAATATTGACGGTGCGGAATAATATGAAAACTGTATAATATACCAATAACTACTACGCCCACTGCGGTTAAGGCTAGAATTAGCCCGAGACGAAACGAATACGGCTGCGGCCGAGGCGAAAAATGATGCCCTTGGCCATTAAAGCTACTGCTTGAGCCTTCCCGCGAATCGAAATGGTAGTGATAAGTGTATTGCACGGTTACTACTTCTGCTTCCCTTGCTCCTTGATTGCTCTGAGAGAGAAATCATCGTCGCCGGTCATAAAAAGAAATTTCATTTCTTTTGCTTTCCCCGCTTTGGAGCGGTCTCTCCTTTTATCTCGGCGATTTGGTCGCGCAAGAAGGCAGCCTGTTCGAAATCAAGATTAGCGGCGGCAAGTTGCATTTGCGACTGGAGCTCTTTGATGAGACTAGGGATTTCTTCGGGCGGGACTCGCTTGAGGTCGAGCTTGGTGGCTTCTTCTTTTTGCGGAATGATGGCGCGCAAGCCGGCGCCAATTTCTTTTTTCACAGAACGAGGAACAATGCCGTTTTTCTCGTTATATTCTTGCTGGATTTCGCGGCGGCGCATAGTCTCGCTAATGGCTTTGTTCATGCTTTCGGTAATGGTATCGGCATACATGATAACATGGCCTTCGACGTGGCGAGCGGCGCGCCCGATAGTCTGGATGAGAGCGCTTTCGGAACGCAAGAAGCCTTCTTTATCAGCGTCAAGAATCGCCACTAGCGATACTTCAGGTAAGTCTAAACCTTCACGCAATAAGTTAATACCGACTAACACGTCATAAACTCCAGCACGCAGGTCGCGCAGAATATCGCCGCGCTCGAGCGTATCAATATCGGAATGAATATAAGCAACTTTAATGTCGCGTTCTTTTAGGTAATCGGTCAGGTCTTCGGCCATGCGTTTAGTGAGAGTGGTGACGAGCGTGCGCTGACCTTTGTCGATACGTTTGTCGATTTCGTCCATCAAGTTTTCAATCTGTCCTTCGCTGGGACGAACTTCGATTTCGGGGTCGAGCAAACCAGTAGGGCGAATGACTTGTTGGGCTGGCTCGGGAGAATGTTCGAGCTCGTAAGGTCCCGGAGTAGCCGAAACATAAACGGCGTGCTTAATATGGCTTTGAAATTCAGTAAAAATTAGCGGGCGGTTGTCCATGGCGCTCGGCAAACGAAAGCCATACTCCACTAAAGTCTCTTTGCGAGCATGGTCACCATTGTACATACCGCGCACTTGCGGTAAAGTCATGTGACTTTCATCAACCAACAAAAGAAAATCTTCGGGGAAAAAGTCGATGAGCGTGGCAGGCGGCTCGCCAGCTTTGCGACCGTCAAGATGGCGCGAGTAATTCTCGATACCTTTCACGAAACCAGTTTCTCTAAGCATCTCGAGGTCATACTTAGTGCGTTGGCTGAGACGTTGCGCTTCGAGATATTTTTGATGTTTCTCAAAATATTTCATGCGTAGTTCAAACTCGGCTTCAATGCTAGTAATCGCACGCTCGAGTTGGTCTTTCGGCGTGGCGTAGTGAGTATTCGGGAAGATATGAATGCGGTCGGGTTTCTCGCGAGTCTCGGCAGTAAGAGGGTCAATAATGCGGACATTCTCAAGTGTATCAAAACCAAACTCAAACCGATAACCCCATTCCCCACTAGCCGGGAAAAGGTCAACCGTATCACCCATCACGCGAAAATTACCACGTTCAAAGGCAAGGTCATTACGATGATATTGCATAGCAATGAGGTAGATAATGAAGTTTTGCTGACTTAATGAATCGGCAGCTTGAGTAGTAGTGCTAATAAGCGGAGCGTTCGGCATAGTCTCGGGTGAAGCTTGCGCCAGAATGGCACTCAAGGCATCCTCGCCGACGACTTGCCAGACGCCGTTTTGCTTCATTAGCGGAAGCGACATTTCGGTGTAATGGTCAGGCGAACCAATACCATAAATACAGGAAACGGACGCAACGACAATGGTATCAGGACGTGTTAAAAGCGCAACAGTGGCGGCATGGCGCAAACGGTCAATTTCTTCGTTGATAGCGGAATCTTTTTCGATATAAGTATCGGTACTGGCAATATAAGCTTCTGGCTGATAGTAATCGAAGTAAGAGACAAAATAATGAACTTCGTTCTTCGGGAAAAACTCGCGAAACTCGGAATACAATTGCGCAGCGAGAGTTTTGTTGTGCGCCAGAATTAAAGTGGGGCGCTGATAATGTTGAATGAGATTAGCCATGGTGAAAGTTTTACCAGAACCGGTAACGCCGAGGAGCGTCTGTTCGCGCACACCCGCATCAAGCCCCGCTGCAAGCTGAGCGATAGCTTGAGGCTGGTCCCCGGTGGGCTGATATTTGGAAACAAGTTCAAATTTGGGCATATATAATATATATTATACAATAGTTAATTTTTTAATCAATTAGGAACTTTGGGGGCGGTTTTTAGACTTTATTTGACATTTTATCATGCTTATGTTTGCGTTTTTGACGTAAGTGTAGTAAAATGTTGTGGTAGATTGACGAAAGTCATGTACTTTAACATATAGTTCTGATTTCTGCAAAATACAATATTCAAATCCTGAGGAGGAACTCACAATGTTGTTCAAGAAAACCTGGAAGAAGCTCGTGTTCGTGTTATGCACCATCTGCGCAGTGGCTTTAGCGCTTGGGGGAGCGCCAACTGACGACTATCACAAAACGTATAAAGCAACCGTAATACCATTCGAAGTAGACCATGGACCAGCCAGCTTGACCGAGCTGCGCGATGCGGGCGCCGCGATTGACAACCGGCAAGACTTACTTGACCCGGAAACTGGATTACTGACGCTACCGAGAACGCAGTCGGCCAAAGCCTACGCTGCTAACAGTGGTGGCTCATTACATGCAGTAGTCCAGACTTTGCGTAAACAAAACTATGAGTCAGCAGTAGGTTTTAGTATTTCGGCACAAAAGTTGTTCGACTATACCAATCGTTGTCCTTGGAAGGTAGTGGGGTCGGCTTTACATCGGGCGAATTTTCTGGAATTGGATGGTACACTGTCAATACATAATCATCCAAGCTGTCAAGCTTTCTCGGCGCAAGATTTGTATGCTGAAGCATTATTTAACACACCAATTGCAATGGTCGTGACCGACCGTTATGTTTACACCGTACAGCCAAAATCGGGCGAATGGGCGGATCCGCAAGCTTTAAAAGATTATTGTAGCAGTCAACAAGATTTGTATCTGAAGCGCGCGCAAAGTTACCTAGATAGCATAAATCATACTTATCGGCCAGATAAAATCCTGTCGGCGCCACGGACGCCAGATAACGGAAGTTACCAATGGTTTTGGCAAGAAGAAATCCGCAAACAGTTGCAAAAGGGCAACGTTTCTTCCGTATCCGTTAGCACAGGAATATGGGTGACAGACCAGGCGATGCGCCAGACGGCGCGCAAATTTAACCTCCTATATACTCGGGTTGAGACAGATTATTTTAACGCCGGTGATTACACGGTATTTGTGCCCGTAGCGCGTTTAATCGAAACGGCTACTGTGGCAAGAAGGGTCGAGCCTATGACGTTTGGCGGCACCAAACACGGGTGTCTACCAGCAGCATGATGAACTATATTTATATATACAATGGACGCAGCTCAGCTGCGTCCATTTTGAACGGGCATTATAATAATTGTAATAAGTCCGCTTCACTAATAACCGGAATGCCGAGCTTGGCGGCTTTGTCGGTTTTACTCTTGCCCGGTTTAGCACCAGTAATAAGCGCAGTGGTGGTTTTGGTGACGCCACTCGTAATAGTAGCGCCGAGACTGCGCAATTTGTCTTCGGCTTCTTCGCGTCCCATACTATCGAGAGTGCCGGAAATGACGTAACTTTTACCGATAAGCGGAAGATTATCTAAGTTTACGTTGGCGGGATGGACACCGAGTTCTTGTAATTCCCGGAGCATTTTAGCGTTATCTTCATCAGCAAAATAAGCTAGGATGGATTCCGCAACAACTTTACCAATATCGGGGAGTTTTAATAAATCTTCTTCGCTTGCATCGACGAGTTTTTCCAAGCTGCCAAAACCTCGAGCTAGAGTAGTGGCGGTTTGAGCGCCAACGTGACGAATGCCCAAAGCCGTGATGAACTTATTGAGCGGCGGATTTTTGCTAGCCTGGATGGCATCGACAAGATTTTGCGCGGAAAGCTGAGCAAAGCCTTCTAGCTGCATCACTCGGCGCGCGTCAAGCCGATACAAGTCGGCGATACTTTTCACCAAACCAGAATCGACCAAGACAATCACATTCTTTTCGCCCAGCCCGTCGATATTGAGAGCAGGTTTAGAAGCGTAATATTGCAAAGCGCGCTTAAGGATGAGGTCTGAGTTCTCGCCTTTAACACGATAAACTACTTCGTTATCGGCACGTTCAAACTCAAGCTCGGGGTACTGGAGTTTCAGTGCGGCTTGATAGTCGTAAGGCTGGGCGGTTTCGGGACGGAGGCTAACCAGCACTTCTTTGACTTGCGGGATGATATCGCCGGCTTTATAGACAATTACCGTGTCGCCAATACGCACGTCGAGCCGAGCGATTTCGTCGGCATTGTGCAGACTAGCGTGTCGCACAGTGCTACCGGCAAGCTGAACTGGATCAAAAATCGCCACTGGCGTCGCCGCACCCGTCCGACCAATCGAAATAACAATGTCTCTAACCCTGGTAGTAGCTTCTTCAGCAGGAAATTTGAAGGCTACGGCTCCACGAGGAGTTTTACCAACAATACCGAGCTTCTGGTAAATTTGACGATTATTAATCTTAATCACCATACCGTCCGTATTAAACGGTAAAGTTTGGCGATAGGTCTCGAGATGTTTGATTTCTTGAAAAACCTCTTCGATTTTTGAGAAAACTTTATCTTCCCCGCTAGTACGGAACCCAAGCTCGCGAATTTTAGCGTAAGCTGCACTGTGTGTGGCAAGATTAGGCGTCACGAGGTCGTAGGCCATAAACTTAAGCTTGCGGCTAGCGGCGATTTTAGGGTCAAGCTGACGAATACTTCCGGCGGCCAGATTACGCGGGTTAGCAAAGGGCTTCTCACCAGAACGGCGCTGCTTTTCATTCAGCGCATCAAAATCTTTCTTGAAAATCACAATCTCGCCACGAACTTCAACATGTCCAGGCTCGGTAATCCGCAGTGGAATGTTCTCAATCGTGCGCACATTCATGGTTACATCCTCGCCAACTAAACCATCGCCACGCGTAACCGCTTGGACTAACAAGCCATCTTGATAATGCAAAGCACAGGCCAAGCCGTCCATTTTAATATCAGTAAAGAATTCGGTGATTTTACCGGCGAGTTTCTCGTTACTAATCAGCCATTCGCGCACTTCATCCTCAGAGAATACATCGGCGAGCGAAATCATCCGCTCGGCGTGAGCAACTTTCTCAAATTTATCAAGTGCCTTGCCGGCGACACGCTGAGTGGGTGAGTCTGGCGTGATGAGTTCGGGAAATTGCTGCTCTAACTCAGAAAGTTCATGCTTAAGCGAGTCGGCCGCCGCTTCGGACATAATAGACTCGTCTAATACATGATAATGATAGCGATAGTCGTTGATTAACTCTCGTAGTTTGATAATTCGCTGTTCAGCCTCAGTTTTTGTCATTTTACCTCCACAAGTTAGTCTTATTATAGCATTTTTGAGCGAAAATAGGGGATTCTGGAGAGAAAGTCACCTCAAAATTTAGACCTTATGGAGGAGGATTATTCTCATTGTAGCACACAAGTTAGATTTTGTCAATACTAATTATGCTTATTTTTCTTGATAGTCAAGTAGCCAGCGGTAGTAGCGGTAAATGTAAGTAGTAGCATAGATTGCGACAAAACAGGTAACAGCGAGGAGACAGAACGGTACGATTGGCCAACCTTGGATCCAGCCCCACATGCTCTTAAACCAGAGGTCGAGCAGAATAATTGGTGTCATTATAACAACATAAATCAACGCAACCACCACGATTAGATAAAGGAGGCGCAAGACGAAGCGAATGCGACGGCCTGACATAAGGTCAGAAGCGGTGAAAAGCGCGCGCAGGGGGTAAACTCCAGGCGCAGTGACGGCGGTAAGGGCAATGATGGAACTAGAGAAGAGATAAACTGAAATGAGAATCATGAGCGCTGCAAAGAGAAAGTATAATAAAGCGTAAAAAGGCGCCGAGAGAAAACCGGTCGCGACGGCTGCGGAATAAGTAATGACTACGAGAATAATCGGAATGGCTTGCACAAAAATCACGGCAAAAACCAGTAGCGTAGAAATTAGCGGCGCTAAGGCATTATAAAGACCATCACGCATCTTGGGTTTACCGCCAGCGATAAGGTGACGAACGAGATAAATCGTCACTAGCCAAATAACTAAAAAGAGAAAGATTGTAAAAATAGTACCGACTTCGTCTTTGCCGATATCAAGGCCACCGGTGGTGACGGTGGAAATAAGTAGCAGGCCAGCTTTGGCAAAATTACCGATTTGACCATTAGCAAGACGCTCGCTGGATTCGTTAATCGAGTCCTGGAATTGGAGATAGACATCTTCACTAAAAATACCAACCAAGGCAATATAAGCAATTACCATAACAATGAGAAAGGGCAAAAAAATGCGCCAATTCTGGAAGAGCAATTGAAAAGTGGTCATGGCGTGAGACAGGAGGCCTGGAGTTGGCGTGGAGCGAGCATAATCTTCGCGGTAAGAGCGACGGAAACTTTTGTGTGGACGATGAACGCCACGGCGCAAATCGCGCCAAGAAGTACGAAACTTAGTGACACTGCGATTGACGCGTCGCAAAAAAGGTGATTTGGGAAGTTTTTTAGCCGCAGGCTGAGTTGACTCTGACGAACGACTGGAAGTTTTGGACTTAGAAGTTGTTTTTGCCATGCTCAAGCCTTTCGATGCGGTTTTCGATAGAGGGATGGGTACTAAAAAGCTGATTGAGCTTCCCTTTACGCAGGGGATTATTGATGAACAAACCTTCGGTGGCGGGATTTTGATGACGCATCGGGCGAGCATGGGTGTCGAGTTTCTTCAGCGCCGAAATCATGCCTTCGGGGTAGCGCGTAATATGCACGGCGGAAGCGTCGGCTAAATATTCACGCTCACGAGAAATGGCTAGCTGAGCCAGCGAAGCAGCCAGCGGCGCCAAGAACGAGACTAAGAATAGTACGACGACACCAATCGGGCTATTGTCGTCACTATCATTATTATGAGTATAGAGAATCATACGGACGCTGAGGTCGGTAATATAACCGACAATACAGACGAGACCAAACGTAATCATGGAGACGCGAATATCGTAATTTTTGACGTGGGACATCTCGTGGGCCATGACGGCGGAAAGTTCTTTATTGTCCATGATGTCGAGCAAGCCCGTAGTGGCAGCGACAACGGCATGCTTAGGGTCGCGGCCGGTAGCAAAAGCGTTGGGGGCGGGGTCGTCGATGATATAAACTTTGGGCATCGGTAGCCCCGTAGCAATGGAAATATTCTCAACAGTATTGTAGAGACGAGGATTATCGCGCTTGGTGATAGGTTTGGCACCAGTCATCATAACGGCGAGCTGGGCAGAAATAAAATATTGTACTACGGCATAAATAACGGCAATGACAATAATCCAAACTGCAATACTCCAGTCTTTCGTAAAGTAGGCAATCAGCCAGCCGATAGCCGCAATAATAAGTATGAAAAACAGCATAATGAAAACAGTATTTCTCTTATTAGCGGCAATTTGTTTATACATAGGCTGATTCCGAAATCCGCTCACACGAGGCAGAGCGGATTAACGTAGGATGGATTAAAACTTAACTTCTGGAGCCTTTTCGATGGCAGCTTTTTCGGATTCAGGAACCTCGAAATATTCGCGCTTCTTAAAATGACCAATCATATTGTTGATAATGTTGGACGGAAAGACTTTAATCTTAGTATTAAGCTCTTTCGCACCAGCATTGTAAAAACGGCGGGCAGCTTGGATTTTATCTTCGACGTCTTGAAGCTGAAGTTGAAGTTGTTGGAAATTAGTATTAGCCTTGAGCTCGGGGTAAGCTTCGGCAATGGCGAAGATTTTGGATAGTGCGCCTTCGAGCGTACGTTCGGCTTCGGCAGTATCTTTGACGCTTTGAGCACCCATAACGGCAGCACGAGCCTTGGTAACATCTTCAAAAGCGGTTTTTTCGTGCGTGGCGTAACCTTTAACGGTCTCAACTAAATTTGGGATGAGGTCAGCGCGATATTTGAGCTGAACAGTAATATCTGACCAAGCTTCGTTCACGCGTTCATCCAGACGCACTAAACTATTATAAGTTCCCCAAATAGTAGCTATCAATATTACAACGATAGCAATGATGATAATCGCAATAATCCAACCTGCGCTCATTTCGTTCTCCTTACTAGTTCTTAATATTATATATGATGCGAGGTATTTTGTCTACAAAGGTTTAGATAATTCCAAGAGATTGAAAAACTTGGCTAATGACACCGAGGCCGGCCAGTACGCAAATAATGATAATATAAATAATAATGTAGCAGAATTGAGAGCGAGCAAAGTTACGCAAGTTGTGATTTTGCGCCATGATGGCAAAACTAATACAAAGAATCCAGCCGACTAATGGAATACTAAAGAGAAATTGATAGCCAAAGTAGCCCCACATGCCGATAGGTTCGTATTCGGCGGGGATTGAGACTTCGCGAGTAGTGCGCGAAGCGGTGACGTTTTTAGTTTTCTTAGCGGTTGAAGCGGCAGCTTTGGCCATTTTAAGCTCCTTTTTTGAAGTTTTAATTTTTGTTGAACTTGTTTTAAGTATAAACGTTTTAACGAAAAAGGTCAAGATTTTTCAAAAATCTTCGTGGAAAGTGTTTACGCAAATAAAAAACATATGCTATAATCAAGGCACAAGAGAGGTACAATATGACAGAAGATGCAAAACGCGCAGATGATAAATCTGCTGCGCAAAAAGACCGGGTGGAAGAACAACAGAATAAAACAGCAGAAGAGACGGAGGCGACACAGTCTGAGACCGAGATAACTTCTGGCGAGGAGACTTCATCGGAAACAACTGCGCAGGATGAAATCAAAAAAGATGATGTAGAGGCAACTGAGGGTTCTGAAGCGAGTGCAGATGTTGCAGAATCCACAGAAGCTGACGATGAGCAAAGTGATGAAACAGAATCTGCCTCAGAAAGTAAATCAGACACTACAGATGACGCTGATGATACTAAGGAGCACGAAGTCGAGCAAATCGAAATTGAGATTGAGGCAGACGACGCTAAGACTACACACGAAGATTTTCAGACGGACGTGCGCGAACAAATCGAGAATTGTAAATTCGAAATTATCGCGGCTCTACAAGAAAGTGTGCATCAAGAGCTAGAAGAAGTAACCGAGCGCCAAGTGCGCAAAATTGAACGGCGACGAAGGTCGGGCGTGATTGTGCGCAATATCGTGATTTTAATTTTGGCGGTGGTTGTGGGATTTTTTGCTTATTGTTTGTACGATGCGCAATATTTTGATTTTCTACGCCCAAATTGCGAGAATAATACTTGCAATGAAACTAGCAAGACCGAAGACATGAAGCCGGATTCGGAGATAGTAAAAGATACCGCTTGGTATCAGAAAAATTATAGCTATTTGCTCGATAGTTTACAACTTAAGTTGGACGCCGACAAACTCGGCGCCTATTATCTCTACACGGGCGACTATAAAGTCGATGAAATTCAGCCGGAATATTTATTAGGTATGGCCTATAATCGGTTGGACGCAAGTGTTTCGTATGACTCGACAAATGGAATTGCAGTGCCAGCAAAAGATTTGCGAGCAGCTTTTATAAACTTGTTCGGGAGTGCTGATAATTTTACGAAACGAAATTTTACTTATCATTGTGCGAATTTTACTTACGATAAGACAAACGATTGGTTTACGACGCCAAGTTTACTTTGCGCCGACACAGCGAATCGCGAAATCATGGAAATGGTTGACGAGATTTACGAAGAAGGTAGCGCAATGTATTTTTTGACGACGGCGGCGGTTTACGACCGTGCGGAAGAAAGTTTTTATAATTTTGATAATTTATTCAAACCGGTAGCGCAAAATGTGACACGAGATGATTTTGAGAAACAGAAAAGTTTGTTAAATAAGTATCAATATCAATTCAAAAAAGTGGACGGAAAATATTATTTTAGTGGCGTGATGAAATTAAAATAATGGCTACGCTTGCCGTTTTAGACAAAAATACAGTATAATACTAGCATGTCAGACCCAGATAAACCAGTTTCAGTTTCTTACGCGGCAATGTTGTATAAAATCTGCCAAGTCGAAGGCATTGAGTTAAAATTTTTGTGCAACAACTGGGTGAAACGCTTGGAAAAGTCGGGACAAGTTAAGTTTATTAACGGTTATAAATTTGGCTTGAATAGTTATAGCGCCGGGCAAGTGGCCGACGATAAATATGCGACTTATGAAGTACTAGAACTTGCGAAGATTCCGGTCGTAGAACATCTGATAATTTATACACCGCACAATCAAGCCACTTATGCGCTGGGGCGTAATTCGTTGGAATATGTTCTCAATTATTTAGCACAACATGCTAATCATATTGTGCTGAAACCAAATTGTGGCACTGGCGGGGCGTCAACGTTTGCGGTGCGGACGATTGAGGGAGTAAAATGTGCTCTAACGGAGATTTTTCAAAATAATCCGACGGCATGCATGAGTCCATTTCACCAAGTTAAACACGAATACCGCGCGATTATGCTGGACGGCGAAGCGAGGTTAACTTATCGTAAAACTTTAGCGTCGGAAAAGGAGTGGCGTTTTAATTTAGCACATGGGGCGCTAGCGGAAGAAGTACCAGCAGAACTGCGCGAGGAAATTATTGAGTTAGCCAAGCGGACTATGGCGGCGACTGGATTAAGGTTTGGCAGTGTTGATATTGTCGAAACAATTGATGAAAAATTACTGGTCTTAGAAGTTAATAGTGGCGTAATGACGAGCGGCTATCTGAGACAACATCCAGAACAAAGTGGGTTGGTGGCAGAAATTTATCGCGATGCCATTCGACGGATGTTTGAGATGACCTAGTCGAGGTGGAGGCGGTGTGTTATAATGTAGATATGGCACTGTGGCGGAGTGGTTACGCAGCGGTCTGCAAAACCGCGTACACCGGTTCAATTCCGGTCGGTGCCTCCATTATTAAGAATAGGTCCTTTAGGAATTATTCTTAATAATTCACAGAACGAGCGGAAAAGAGCCGGCGACAGCCGGGTCTAGGTGATAGGAGACGAAAAATAAGTAAGATGGCTATCTTACTTATTTGAGGCGACGCCCCGCCGCTGAGAAGAACGTAGTTCTTCGAAGTTTTCCGGTCGAAGTTATTTAATTTATAGAGCTGCGGTCTGCAAAACCGCGTACACCGGTTCTGAAACTAAAGTTTCAGAAAAACTGGCGGTTTCTCGGAAAAGAAAACAAGTTTTCTTTTCGCTCGCAAACCTTGTTTTTTCAATTCCGGTCGGTGCCTCCATTATTAAGAATCAATCCTTTGGGAGTTATTCTTAATAAATGATACGCGAACGGAAAGACTGAAATGGATTTTAGTTTTGTTTTAATTAGAATGTCGCGAAAGAAAATTCTTGGTATTATTATTGCCGCTGTCGCAGTAGGGTTGATTTTGATGGCGGGGTGGTGGTGCTGGCCGCGCGATACAGAACTAAACGTAAAAGATGATATGGTAGTATTACAAATCCAGCTAGACTTAAAAGAAGATATTGGTTTACTTATCATTAATTACAAAACTGACCACGCCGATAGCAGCGGCGGAGTTTCTAATGCCAACAAGTCACTATTAAAACACGATGAGTTGTTAGATTTTAGTTGGGGTAAACAAGAATTAAATAATTCACTAGACGGCGAAGATTTAGAGCTGGGTTTTACAATTGTGACGGAATATATAGATCCAAATTATGAAAATATTTACCCGGCGGAATATACAATACCACTCGAGCCAATTACCGTAAAACTGCAATACGGAAAAAATTATCAAATTAAAATTAGTGGCGACCGGGCTAATGGCTATAAGGCTACTTTAGTAGAATGATTAGCGATAATAATGCCAATAAACAAAGTAGGCAAGCAAACCGAGAATAATTAAGCCAGCCATAACGAGCATAAAGTTGTAGGCGAGAGTATGGACAAAAGTTTGAGCTTGATTAGTATCGGGACGATTATTGGAAGTAGTGGGAGCGAGCGTGGCTGGAGGAGTTTCGGCGGAGATTGAATTACTGGAAGTGGTTTCGGCAGTGGAGGATGAATTATTTGAATCGTCGGAAGGTTCAGATGATGTATCATTCGCCGAATGAGAAACTTCTGTGACTGGAGTAGGTGATACGAGCGTAGCAACGGCTTGTGGAGATAGCACGGAATAAGCATTTGTCTCGACTGGCTGAGATTCTGAGGTAACTTCGAGACCAGTGTGCGGAATTTCTACCGTAGGTGAAGTTCCCCATTCGCTAATGCTAATATATTGTGGCTGATGCGGAGTTTTGCTTTGCAAAACTTGATAACTGAGAACTCCGCCCGCTAAAAAACAAAGTACTAAAACCATGAGCAAACTTTTGCGTCGCATGAGATAATCCAAAGCTCTTTCCATGCTTTAATTATAGCATATATATTTATAATAATCAACTATATGATATAGTTTAAGCTTAAAACGCAAGTCAAAAATCAAGATGGCGACATAATCATGCTATAATATATAGTATGAAAAGATTTAACACTGCGCCGATTAGTGGCATGCAAGAATTATTGCCGAGTTATCAATTTGAGTTTAACCACTTAAAAGCGGGGATTACTGAGGCTTTTCGGGCGCATGGTTTCCAGAATATTGAGACGCCAACGATTGAACGCACCGAAATTTTGCTGGCAAAGGCGGGCGGAGATACGGAAAAACAGATTTATAAAGTAGTAAAGACGGCCGAGACGGCGGCGGATGCCGACCAAGCTTTGCGATTTGACCACACGGTACCTTTGGCGCGTTATGTAGTGGAGCACATGAATGATTTAGCTTTTCCTTTTAAGGTATCGCAAGTAGGGCGGAATTTTCGCGGTGAACGTGCGCAAAAAGGAAGGTTTCGGGAGTTTTATCAGTGCGATGTAGATGTGATTGGCTGGCAAAATTTGCCCGTAGCTTATGACGCAGAAATTATTCGGACGCTAGCGGATGCATTAAAAGTCTTACCGTTAGAACGTTTTGTGGTGCGGATTAGTAACCGAAAAATCTTGAGCGGATTTTTGGAAGAACTAAACTTGCAGCACCAAGCTGCGCAAGTATTTGAAATTGTGGACCACGCCGAGAAAGTACCACTTGAAGCTTCGGAGCAGGCGCTAGCTGATTTGAATATAGGTAGTGAAAAAGTTGAACAGTTGCTAGATTTTATTAAAATCAATGGCGATAAAGCTAAGGTCCTCACAAAATTGCGTGGTTTTGGTTTTACGAACGCTAAGTTTAATGAAGGCGTAGACGAACTAGAACAAGTGCTAGACTTGTTGCAAACTCAAGATGAACGTGTGAAATTTACGGCCGACATGTTGATTGTGCGCGGGCTAGATTATTATACGGGTACAGTGTTTGAGACAATCGCACCAGAATATAAGGAAATCGGGTCAGTGTGTAGCGGCGGGCGTTATGATAACTTAGCACAGAATTATACCGAGCAAGCTTTGCCGGGCGTAGGCGGTTCGATTGGCTTGACGCGGTTATTTTATGTCTTAAGAGAACGCGGATTAGTGCAAGATACACAGACGAAGCCGGTTGATATTTGCATTGTGCCGATGAATGCGCAAGTTTTTGCTACAGCTGAGCAATTAGCAAACCGGTTGCGCAAGCAAGGTGAAGTAGTGGATGTGGTTCTGACCGACAAAAAGTTAGGTGATAAGCTAAAATACGCAAGCAAGGTGGCCACCAAAGCAATTGTGGTAGGCGAAGACGAAGCGGCGACGCAAAAGTTCACGGTAAAAGATTTGCTGACTGGTGAGCAGAAACCGTTAGAGTTGTAGTGCCGGATTAGTTTTTGAGACCAGCATTTAGATAAGCCTTGACATATTCCCAATCCCAGTTGTTATCAAAACCAGAGCTAGTAAATTGGTTAAATTTAAAAGTCGGCATACCGTCGGCTACACGAGCGGCACGCTGAGTGTTGGAAACGATGTCGTCAACCGTAGCATGAGTGCCAAGGCACTCGTCGAATTGGTCGCCAAGACCGGCTTCATGGCCGATTTGCTGCCAATAATCGGCAGGCATATCTTTGATGGGTGTGGCAGTCTTACTGGTGCCGATACCTTTGGAGTGGTAATCTTCCCAGAGGCTAGCTAATGCGGCGTGGTAATATTCCCAGAACTTGTTTTCGCGAGTGGCACAATAAGTAGCTTCAGCCGCATCGCGCGAGGACTGAATATTATTACCCTCGTAAAGATAATCAGTGAGGCGAATCTCGAATAAGATGTCATTAGCAGCTAGGAATTGCTGGAACTCATCCCAGTGGTTCATGACCTCCCGAGAGAAAACATCGCAATATGGGCACATGAGGTCGGTGTACATCACGTAATAGTTTTTGGCGTCGAGATTGCCAATGGTAGTCTTCTGATCCCAAACTTGGTCACCCGGCGCCGGTTTGGCAGTAACGCCGACAATGATTAGTATGAGAATGAGCGCAGCCACCACAATCATAATGACAGTGCGCCAAATCCGCCCCTTTGCATGCTTTTGCTCGTAATTTTCCATACTGAATTATTCTTCCTTCCCTGTGGGTTTAGTTTGATGTTTGCGTGCGTAACGTTCACTAAGAATCATGACATAAGCTTCTTTGCCAATGCGCTTAAGCGAGAACAGAGCAAGGATGATGGCAGCAGCGGTCAAAATACCCGAAACCGTACTGGCCAGCATATAACTACTAGAGCTAAAAAGTGTGCCAAGCACGGGCATGAGCAACGTGGTACCGCAAGTAGGGCAGCCTGAACCGAGAATGGCAAGCCCAGCTACAATACCGGCACTCTGAAGATTATCGGCGTTCTGGATGCCAGCTTGAGCATGCTCGCGACGACTGCGCCGCTTTTTCTGCCAGACGAACACCACTAGCCCAATCAAGATGGCTTGCAACAGACTAATCGCAAACATCAGCAGCCAATCACAAAAGCTGCGACCAACACCAAAAACTGCTAGTAAATTATCGCCGATGATAGAAAGCTTGCCAGCAAAATCGGTTGCCCAAAATAAATCAAAGGCGGCGCCGCCACTAGCAAGAAAGTTCATCAACGTACCAAAGATAAGAAAGCTCACAAGCGTAACGATAACAAACTTTACATTACGCGTGGCAAGCAAAATGCCTGACAGGGCCATTTTCCATTCATCAACCCAGCGGTCAAAACGTGCACCAATTCTCTCTCCACTTGCCATATGTGTTCATTGTAGCACGGAAAGAAGCGGGCGACAATGCAGTTTCTGAAGCAAAAAGGAGTTTACGAAAGACGGTTTAGTCATAAACGAAATCAAGTCGTAAAAATATTACGAGCGGCTTATGAGTAGCTTAGCAAATCCAAGATTTACCCATACTCCCAGAGGAAGGGGCTTATATCTTCATTGTAGCACAGATTGTATATTTTGTCAATAGTGCATTGTTCGGTTTTTGGAAAATAACAGAGGTAAGGTTGTGGAGAAATGCCAAAAATTTGACGACTTTTTGGCAAAAAATCAATCTTGACGCTTAGCATGAGCGTGATAAAATAAAAGTAGAGTTTGGACGAAGTCTGACGTTGAGGGTCGCCTAAACTTAAAAATAAACATAATCGCATGGTAAATGAAATGCGCAAAAACTTATAAAATCCTGCTTGAGCGGCAGGGTTTTTATGTGACTATGGATGATAACCTATTGTAATATTGAACTGGTTTTATTTGGCGTTGTGATTGTAGTTGGACTTTTGGCCAAAGATACGTTGGCCGCGGACTTCCTCAGGCAAATAGCTCTCCTCGTGATGAAAACCGGCCGTCCACTGTTGGCCCTTGCCAAAACCAAGGTCTTTCATGAGTTTAGTAGAGGCGTTGCGCAGATGCAGGGGTACTGGGCAATTCATGCTCATGGCGGCAACATCTTTGGCGCGCACCCAACCGTCGTAAGTTTCGCGGCTCTTTTTAGCTTTGGCAAGAACGGTGGCGACGTGCGAAAGAATGATTTCACCTTCGGGCATACCGACACGTTCGATAGCCTGAAAACAACTGACGGCGAGATTGAGCGCACCGTTCCCTGCTAGCCCGATGTCTTCGGAAGCAAAAATTACCATACGCCGCGCGATGAACTTAGGGTCTTCCCCGCTCATGACCATGCGAGCTAGATAATAAAGTGTGGCGTCAACGTCGCAACCGCGCATGGACTTGATAAAGGCGGAGATATTATCGTAATGGTAATCGCCAGATTTGTCATAAATCGGCAGTTTCTGACCGGCAGCGGTTTGGACGACCTGCTTATCGATTTTCTGGCTAAGGCTTAGAGCTAGCTCGAGGTCGCCCAGAGCGGAGCGAGCATCGCCACCGCTAAGTTCAGCAATTAAATCTAGGGCATCTTCCGTAACGCGGTCGCTGGCTTGCTCAGCCTTGAGAGCGCGGCGTAAAACTTCGATGATATGCTCATGCTTGAGCGGAGCAACAATCACAACACGAGAGCGCGAAATCAACGGCGAGATAACTTCAAAACTAGGGTTCTCAGTGGTAGCGCCAATAAGAATAATCAGGCCGGATTCGACATGCGGCAAGAAAGCGTCTTGCTGAGCTTTGTTGAAACGGTGAATTTCATCTACAAACAAGACGGTGCGAGTTTGCAAGTTCCAGTTGACCCGTGCACGCTCGACGACATCTTCGATATCTTTCTTTTTGGCGGTAACAGCGGAAAGTTCCACAAAATCGGCTTGATACTCGCGTGCCAAAATCCGAGCCAAGGTAGTTTTACCGGTGCCAGGAGGCCCCCAAAAGATGAGATTGACCGGCTCGCCCTTTTTGACAATTTCAGTGAGGATTTTACCATCACCGATGATGGCATCTTGACCAACCACTTCATCAAGAGTTTGAGGACGCATACGTTCGGCTAAAGGCACTCGGTTCATGATTATATTATAGCATAGTATAATATATTACTCAAATGCGCGGACGATGACATCGAGCGGAGCGACCAAGTTAGCAGCTTGCTCAATGCGGGCGATTGTGGCCAAGGGATGAGATAAAATAAGGCGGCCAAGTTTGATTTGAGAAGCACCGATTGAACCACGATTATCGGGGTGCAAAGCACATTCAGTATAATCCCAGTGATAAGTTTGTTCAGGGGAGAGGTCGCAGCCATCCACGTCGCTCATGAAATTAATTTCTTCGCCGGTAGCTTGGGCGAGATTGAGTGTAAACCAGGCTTTGATGAGAGTTAGGTCGTAATGTTGATGCAGACCAGCCAAGGTTTGGTCAAGAATTTGGAAATATTCGGCACTATCGGTGGACTCGGCGGCCTGTTCAGATTTACGCAAACACGCTGACGCTAGTTCTAGTCGCGACAAATCAGCGATAATATTACTGTAAAAACGCAACATTTTTGCGCCAGTGAGCGTACCGAGGTCGGTACGGCCTTGATGAATCACAATGTCAGCAACGGAAAAAAGTTCGATGCCACCAGCTAGACGTGACTTTTCTTTGCGAACACCGCGCGCTAAAACGGCAAACTTGCCTTCTGGGGTTAATAAATTAAGGATGCGGTCAGTCTCGCCGTAGTTAGTACGGCGCAAAACGATAGCTTGAGTGCGTAAATCACTCGGCATGGAGCGCCTCGCGGACGGCGTGTTGGATGGCGGCGGGAGTCATGGTGGACTTTTGGAGCACAGACTTAACTCCATAAGTTGCGAGACTGGCTACATTAAAGTCAAGTGAAGAAACTACAATGACGGGAATAGTAGCAGTGTCAGCGTAAGAAATTAGCTCGTTGAGTAAACTAAAACCGTTAGGGCCAATTAACAAAATGTCAAGCAAAATGAGGTCGGGCAGTTGTCGGTCGATTTCCGTCATGGCGGAGATAGCATTGTTAAGAATTGTAATATCGACTGCGAAATCCGATAAAGCTTGCCTAGTGGCACGAGCAATGCACTCAGCCATAATTTCGTCGTCTTCGATAATTAAAATTTTAGCCATCATTAAAAATTAAATAAACAAGCTTGCGTAGAAACCGGTAGCTCGACGAAAAAGCTCGCGCCATCGCGATGCCGGGTGGCACCGATAGTAGCGTGCATATAACGCGCAAATTCAAAAGCAATATAAAGCCCGAGGCCAGAACTACCAGGGCGCATGGAAATGTTAGTCGGGCGATTAAAAGTCTGCGATTTGAGTTGTTCCCAAATAACGTCTGGTAAAGCCGGGCCGTAGTCACGCACGTTAATTTTGATATGATGGGCGGAATCACTAATAGTAAGTAAACTGGTCGTGTTAGGTTCGGAATAGCGCATTGCGTTAGTGCAAAAGTTATAAATAACACTATAGAGTAATTCTGGATTGGCGACCGCGAGTTTTTGACGATTTTGATACTTAATGCGCAAAGATTTGCGTTGATAGCCAAAAAGCGGTTCAACATCATGCAAAACAGTCTCGCAGATGCCTCGTGCGCTGGTGGGTTCGAGAGTAAAAAGTCCGTCTTGGAGACGAGCAACTTTAGTAAGGTCATTGACTTGTAAAAGCGCACGCTCCGCCACATTGACCATTTGCGAACAAATCCGCTGCTGAGTGGACGGCTCGGCGGAGGTCTCTAGAGACAAAGCAAGTTGTCGCATCAAGCTTAAAGGCGCTTTCAGCTCGTGCGCCGCCACTAAAATACTGTTTACCTCACTCACCATACCGTGATTATAGCATAGGAAAGCTGGGGGAGGAGTGGGTTTATTTGTAATTTACACAACAAGTCGTGTTATAATAGAGATACTATGGGAAAGTTAGAAGATATTGTAAGTTTATGTAAGCGTCGCGGATTTATTTTTCCGGGTTCAGATATTTATGGTGGTATGGCTGGGACGTGGGATTTTGGCCCGCTGGGGGTGATGTTGAAGCGCAATATTAGTCAAGCTTGGTGGAATTTTTGGGTCAATCAGCGTGATGATATGTATGGGATTGATGCAGCGATTTTGATGAATCCGCGAACTTGGCAAGCTTCTGGGCACGTTGACACTTTTAACGACCCGCTGGTGGAATGTAAGGAATGCCATAATCGTTTCCGCGCTGATAAGCTTGGCGATGGTATGACCGAAAGCGTAACGACCGAAGAGTTTTTGGCGAAAAAAATTAAATGTCCGAACTGTGGTAAGTTTAATTGGGACAAGATTAAAAAGTTTAACATGATGTTTGAAACCCATGTGGGAGTAAACACAGACGAAGCCAGCGTCGCTTATTTACGGCCGGAGACAGCGCAAGGGATTTTTACGAACTTCAAAAACGTAGTTGATACGTTATACCCAGATTTGCCGTTTGGTTTGGCGCAAGAAGGAAAGTCTTTTCGTAATGAAATTTCGCCGCGCGATTTTATTTTACGCGATCGTGAATGTAGCCAAATGGAAATTGAGTATTTTGTTAAACCTGACACTTGGAAAGAAAACTTCGAGAAGATTCGGACGAATTATCATGTGTTCTTGCAAGAACTTTTGGGCTTGCCAGAAAGTTTGATTCATGAATACGAAGTGCCGGCAAGTGATTTGGCGCACTACTCGGAGCGAACGATTGATATCATGTTTGATTACCCGAATGGACAAGAAGAGCTGATGGGGATTGCTTACCGGACGGATTTTGATTTGAAAAATATCGAGCGCGAAGCGGGTAAGTCGATGGAGTATCGCGATAAAACTACAGGTGAAACTTTTGTGCCGCATGTGATTGAGCCGAGTATTGGCGTAGAGCGTTTGTTCTTGGCGATTTTGAGTGCGGCTTATTGGCAAGATGGCGACCGCGTGGTTTTGAAATTGCCAGAAAACTTGGCGCCGTATAAATTCTGTGTTTCTCCACTATTGAAGAATAAACCGGAATTAGTAACCAAAGCAAAAGAAGTTTACAACAAGTTGAAAGATAAATATACTTTTGTAACTTGGGACGATTCAGGAAATATCGGGAAGCGCTATAAAAAACAAGACGAAATCGGTACGCCAAAATGCGTGGTGGTGGACTTTGACACTTTAGAAGATGATACGGTAACGGTACGCGACCGCGATACAACTGAGCAAGTGCGCGTGAAGATTGCTGAATTGTAGTATTGGCAAGAATTGCTTTGCTGAGGGATGCAAAAGTGTTGTAGTTTTTACAACACTTTTATTTGCAAGTATTCTGTCTGCGTGTTATAATATTCGGGTATGTCTAAGAATAAATCCACCAAAACCAATCAGCCGAGTACCGCTTGGCGTACGCTACATTACTTTTGGCAAGAAGTGGTGCGCTATAAGTGGTATGCTTTGGGGGCTTTTCTGTCGACGCCGATTGTGGTTTTTGTGCGAGCAGTTCTGAGCGCAATTATTTTTGCGACGATTATTGAAAAAGTATCGTTAGGATTACCGCTCGACCAACTTTTGCGGGAAGTACTACCTTATACATTGGCGTATTTGGCAATTTATCTTGTAAGTAAACTAGTTCTAGAAGAACTACGTCTGTTCTGGACTTGGAAAATGGAAGTGCTCGCCATGTACAACTTAGCCAACTTGTGTTTTGACACCATTTCTGCGCAATCAATGCAGTTTCATAGCGACCGATTCTCAGGTTCACTAGTTTCTCAAACCAGCAAATTTATCGGCGCTTATGAGCGAATGATGGATGTTTTGATTTGGGACGCTTGGCCGATGCTCTGCTATATTATTTTTGTGGTAATCGTGCTTTGGCAACAAGCTTCTTGGTTTGCGTTAGGTGTGATTGGGCTAGTCATAATTTATACTGTCATTTCTAAATTTACGATGGGTAAAATTGCACATCTGTTTGACGAAGAGGCGGCCGCACAAACTAAACAAACTGGACAGTTGGCTGATTCGATTTCTAATATTATTTCCGTTAAATCTTACGCAAAAGAACATCACGAGCGCGAACGCTATCGCCGATTCTCGCAAAAAGTTGAAAGCGCTTCGTTAGACACTATGCGCGCCGTGATTCATCGCGACTTGATGTTTGCCGGCGTACAAATTGGGATTACGGCATTATTATTAGGTTTCTTGATTTTTGGTAATGCTTGGCTGGGGATTTCGGTGGCAACGTTGATTTTGATTGTCGATTATGCGAATGGTATACTCAGTGAACTTTGGAATATTAATTCAATTTTCAAGAACTTTAACCGTGTATTTGGTGATGCATACGAAATGACTTTAATTCTAGACACGGTGGACGACGTAGTAGATGTGCCGAACGCCAAAGACTTAGTCATGCAAGAAGCTTCTGTGAAATTTAATAACATTACCTTCAAGCATAGTGACGCGAAGTTACCGATTTTTGAAAATTTTGATTTACAAATTCGTCCGGGCGAACGCGTAGGTTTGGTGGGGATTTCTGGTTCTGGCAAAACCACTTTAACAAAGTTGCTTTTGCGTTTTGCGGATGTGAATCAAGGTGAGGTTCTGGTTTCGAATCAAAATATTAAAGATGTCACTCAGAGAACTTTGCGTGAGAACGTGGCCTACGTGCCGCAGGAAACTTCACTCTTTCATCGCTCGATTGCAGAAAACATTGCTTACGGTAAGCCAGAAGCTACACCAGAAGAAATCCAACGCGCAGCGAAACTGGCAAATGCGCACGAGTTTATTATGGATTTGCCGGAAGGTTACGAGACTTTGGTGGGCGAACGCGGAATTAAGTTGTCGGGTGGTCAACGCCAAAGGATTGCGATTGCACGAGCAATTCTAAAGGATGCGCCGATTTTAGTGTTAGATGAAGCAACTTCAGCGCTAGATTCTGAATCGGAAGCTTTGATTCAAGATGCGCTGAATAAGTTGATGGCAGGACGCACGAGTATTGTAATTGCACATCGGCTTTCGACGGTGGCGAGTCTTGACCGAATTATCGTACTAGAAAATGGGAAGATTGTTGAGCAAGGTAAACATCAAGAGTTGCTCGAGAAGCCCAATGGAACTTATCATCATTTGTGGTCGCGACAGTCGGGCGCTTTTATGGAAGACAATTAAAATTCGAGCGTGAATTTAGTAGTTTGGCTGGATTGAACAGATAATTTCCAATCGTGACGTTTAGCGATGAGTTTCGCAATGGACAAACCAAGACCTACACCTTCGGCACTTTTGTCGGCTTGGTAAAAACGTTCAAAAATACGTTCAAGATTATCTGGACTAATGATAGTGCCGTCGTTTTCGACGCTAATACTTTTCATGGTAAGATAAACCGTAATGTTTTTATCGCAATATTTCAGCGCATTATCCATTAAAATCGAGATGATTTGCAGAAAATCATTTTTGGCCAGCTTAACCTTGCCAGAACGAACTTGAGTTTTAAGTTGAAAATGAATTTTTTGTTGTTGCAGGCGAGGACGAAAAGGCGTAATGGCTTCATTGACTAATTCTTTGAGATTAACTGACTCGGCGGTTTTAGTCAGAGTCATAGCATTCTCGGCACGGGCAAGTTGGAGTAAATCCTGATTAAGGTCGGCTAAAGATTTAACTTCATGCGAAACATTGTCAATCCAAGGATTGCCTTGAATATCAGCAACTTCGAGATTCGCCATGATAGCGGCAATAGGCGTTTTCATTTCGTGACTAGCATTAGCAATAAACACTTTTTGTGATTCGTAGGCTTCTTTGACAGGACGAATGGCAATTTCAGCTAAGGCATATGACAAAATTGCCACGGCGACTTCAATTGATAAGCCTACGATAATTAATGACACCAGCAATGAGTTCAGAGCTTGGCTACGCTCGAATTGGATACGCTCATTCAAAGTCTGCACGATAATTTGCGTATAACCGGGCATGATATCGGCGGCGATGGATTGACGATGCTCGGCGCCATCGCGCGCTACTACATAAATCATCGAAAAGGCGGCAATGAGGACTGCAGTAGTTACAGCCAGGTTGATAATGATTAAACGGTTGCGCAAATGGCGAAACATAAACCTAGCGTAACTCCACGAGTTTATAACCTAAGTTACGCACAGTTTTCACCGCAACTTTAGAACTGAGTTGTTCTAACTTTTTGCGTAAGTAACTCATATAAACTTCAACATAGTTGTCTGAGGCGGCAGCTTCATTACCCCAAGCATGAGCTAGAAGTTGTTCTTTGCGCTGAACCTTACCAGGATTGCGAATTAAAAGTTCAAACAAATCAGCTTCTTTACCAGTGAGAGTAACACCATTGAGCGAACGATTCTTTAAATCATATTCTAAATCAGCGAATTGCAAAACTTCATCAGCCTGCAAGGGTGGACGGCGAGTAACCGCGCGAATGCGGGCGATTAATTCGGTGGTCTTAAATGGTTTAGCTAGATAATCATCCGCGCCGGCTTCGAGCGCTTTAACTTTGTCGTCGGTTTCGGAAAGTGCGGAAAGCATAATAATTGGCGTAGAAATACCACGGTGACGCAAAGTATGTAAGATTTCTAAGCCGGAAAGATGTGGCAACATAATATCAAGCACAAGACAATCATAACCGCTGCGTAGCGCCATTTCTAGGCCTTCTTCCCCATCGGGTGTCCAGTCAACGGCGATATTTTGCTTCTTTAATAAATAAATCACAGCAGACGCTAAACGCTCTTCGTCTTCGACATATAATATTCTCATGTCAACTATTATACTTCATTTTATTAAAATGTACCTTAAAATCTAAGATGTGATTTATGCCGCTAAGTTGTTTGAGATAGGTATTTTTTGCAAAGAAAGCCCCTTAGGGCTTCCTTGCGCTTGTAATATATATATATATATATATATTATTGTTCATTCCAGCGTTTGATAGCGTCAGCGATGACTTTTTTCGCTTCATCGAGGTCGGCGAATTCTTTGACTTCAGTAGTACCTGGCTTCTTGAGATCTTTGTAATGGTTGAAGTGGAACTCAATTTGTTTGATAAGTTGCGCAGGTAAATCAGCAAGAGTCTGATAATGATTGCCGTTATTACGGTCATCTTCGACAACGGCGATAATCTTATCGTCAACTTCGTCGCTATCAACGAATTTCATGACGCCGAGCACGCGAGCCTTGGTATAAATACCGGTAGTTAGTGGCTGGTCAGTAATGAGAAGCACATCAAGTTCATCACCGTCTTCGTCTAGAGTTTGCGGAATGAAGCCATAGTTACAAGGCTTTGCAAAAGCCATCGGCTCAATACGGTCAAGCATAAAGCAGGCGTTCTTACGGTCCCACTCGATTTTTTGGTTCGAACCAGTGGGGATTTCGATAACGACATTAATTTCGCCGTTCTCATAATCACCGGATGTCAAAATCTTGTTAAAATCTGCCATGTCATAACTCCTTTTAGTTGTAATTTTATTATAGCATAAAGCCGAGCAACTATACAGATTTATTCAACCAGAGTGACAGATTGAAGAATACCATTAAACTCATCCAAAAAGATTTCGGAATCAGTTTGCAATAAGACGGTCTTGTCACGAAGTTTAAGAATCATCACGGCGCCGTGAATGTTGTTAGAAATTTCGCCAGTATAGATATTCGCTAGGACTCCGCCCACAGTATCGGTGCGAAGGGTGAGCTTGCCATTCTTGAGAGCGCTTTCGTAAGTCCGCGCCACGGAATCAAAAGCAGTGTCACGAATGCGCACACGCAGAGCATTGATTGTAGTGCTGCTGACCGGTTCAACTTCGCGTGGATTGAGATAAGCTTCAAAATCACCGCCCTTGGCAGCATCTTTGGCAATGTAGACGCTCCAAGTTTTGGGGTATTGAAAACTAAAACTACCATAATCAACGGGCCCCGTAAAAGTCTCATAGGGGAACTTCTCGCGTTCGGCGAACTCGGATTCGAGTTTGGTAGTATTCTCGGCAACCGCGATGGCAACTGCTTTATTAACTTGACCATCAATATCAGCCGAAATCGCATCCCATTCGATGTACTTTTGAATAAACAAGAAAATAAAGACTACAGCAATCAAACTCACAACAATGAGTAGGATGGTTTCGATGAGAGTGTTGCGGGGCTTCTTCTCGTCCACGGGCGCAGCAACACTACCAGCCGAAGACATCAGCGGAGCTCCAGTATTGAGTGGCGCAGCACCTGGCGTAGACGGCGCAAATTGTTGTTGCGAAGCTGGTTCGACCACGCTACCAGTGGGCATAGATTGTTTCTGCATACTTTTATTATACGGCAAACTTTAGCTTCTTGTAAAGTCCTCGACGACTTCAACTTGATTTTTGAGTTCGGCAAGATTTTTTTCAATCGTTTTGGCTTGTTTGACGGCGGCTTTATATTTGTTCAGAGCTTCGTCAAGTGTAAAATCTTCACTATAAAACCATTCGACCGTTGCATCGAGCTCGGCAACTTTTTGACTTAAAGTAGGTTTAGTTTCGGTCTTGGACATTTTTTACCTCCGCGGTGATAGTTGATTTAATAGTGGTAAGCTTAATTTCGGCTCCGGGCGAGATTTGGCCAGCGATAATAGCGTAGCCGCGTTTAAGAATATTTTCGGGATTAAAACTTTCGAGTAGCTTGAGAGTTTCGTGCAAATGTTGTTCGGTGCGCTCGAGCTGGTGCAGAATTTGACGTTTGGAATCTTGCAACTTGGAAGTTAAAGTTTGTTCAAGCTGAGAAATCTGGGTTAAGATGGCGTGGCGTATGCCTTGGATTTGGTCTTGACAGCGCCGAAGCACATCGGTACGATCATAAGTAAGACGCTCAGCAGCATTAGAAGGAGTCGAGGCGCGAACATCGGCCGCCAAATCCGCTAAACTCTCATCAACTTCATGGCCAATACCGGTCATCACGGGAATGCGACTGGCGGCGATTGCGCGCGCGAGACCTTCATCATTAAAGGCCGATAAATCATCCGCACTACCGCCGCCACGCACAATGACAATCGCTTCAACTTCGGCACGTTGGTTAAAATACTCGAGGGCACGAATAATTTGCTCGGGTGCGGCCATGCCTTGCACCTGAGTATTAACGGTCTGAATCTGCATGCCACCCCAACGATTGTTGAGAATTTTAAGAAAATCAATATAACCCGCCGCGCCAGTCGAAGAGATGACGCCAATTTTATTAAGGCCAAGAGGAATGGGGCGCTTACGCGCGGGGTCAAACAAACCTTCGGTAGTGAGTTTTTTCTTAAGCAACTCAAAACTCTTTTTGATACTGCCCTCACCAACCGGCATAACTTGTTTAACGGTGAGTGAGAACTTGCCCCAGCGCGTAAGCTTGGGCGTAGCTTTGACGCGCACTTTCATGCCGTCGGTGAGAGCGGTTTTCAGCTGGCTCAGCACCATGAAGCAACTCACACTAACATCTTCTTCTTTGAGGTCGAAGAAGACCCATTTGCCTTGATTAACTTTGAAGCTGGCGACTTCACCTTCGACAACTACGTCAGCAAAAGCATACTCGAGCGACTGATTACAGACCTCGATGAACTGCGAGACGGTGAATTGAACTTCAGGAGTCATGTTCCATTTTCGCTTTTTCTTGACGACCAATCTTAGAGATAGAGTGTTGATAGAAGCCATAACCACTAACAATAGTACTGGCGAGAACGATAACTCGCGTCATTAAGACAATAGTTGTTGCGAGCGAAATAGAAACGCCGAGGCTGACCATAATCCCGGCCATACCTAACTCATACAGGCCATACGGAACAACGGCACCCATGACCGAGCCAATCGCTTCACCAATCATAATTTGCGGTAGTAATTCTGGATGCCCCATGCTAGCTGCGACAATCCAATAGGTAGCAATTTCAAGAAAACTATAAATGATACCCCAAATAATTGGGCGAAGCAAGGTTTTCTTATTGTGACGAGCGGTCATGAGGTCGTCGTGAATATCGTAAAGATATTTATCGACGGTGGCACGTTTCAATGACTCCGGAACGTGATTAAAAGTGATTTTACGGACGAGAAAATTGATAATTCGAGTACCATGTTCGGCGAACCAATCAATGCGACTTTTACTACTGGCTACCACCACAATAATCGCGATAGCAGCGATAATACCAATACTAAGCAGGGCAGTGAGCCAAATCACCCAAATGCCAGTAGCCGGAACGGAGCCAAAAATCAGCAGTGCGATAATCGCCAGAATAGTCTGTGCTTGGTTAGCGCAAATTGTGATAACATAACGCAGCGCGTACATAAAGCTTGACTGTCCGGGCGTGGCGCCAAACGGCTTGAGTCGCCAAGTAATATAGCCGAGACCACCGAGACCACCGGCCGGCACGGCATGATTTACGAAGTTTAATTCTAGCGAAACTCGCATTAGCGTCCAGGGAGAAATCTTTTTGGCATCCTTCTTGGAGGCCATGTACGAAAAGAACATTTGCCCACAACAATAATACATAAAAAGCTGTTCCGGGATTAGTAAGAGCAAGACCAGCAGGTTAGTCTCGCCAAGATGATTGATAGCTTCGACGATGTCACCAAAGTTTTGATAGACCACAAAAATTAAAAGCGCCAGCGTGAGGAGCGTTAAAATCGTGCGGAAGGAAAGTTTAAACCGTTTTTTTTCTTTTGTCATGGGATTATTATAGCATGAAATCCGTGTTATAATAATTTTATGAAAACTTATGTGGCGGTTTTGGGGCGTCAGCCTCTAGTGTCGCTAGCTGAGCTAGAGAGCTTGTGCGAGAAAGTTCAGCCGATTGCGACTAATTTAGCGACCTTTGAGACGGATGCGGAACCACAGCGATTGATGCAGAGACTGGGCGGAACACTAAAAATCGCTGAACCGATTACCGAGCCGATAGCGATTTTTTGGGAACAGTTACCGCAAGACGGTAAAATCGTCTTGGGTGTGTCGGATTTTTCGCGCGGAGCGAAGGCATTTGGGGCGCAGAAAGAGGCGCTACGGTGGAAGAAATTTTTAACAAAACTAGGACGCAGTGTCCGCGTAGTGCCGAATCGCACGGCGGAGATTTCGAGCGCAACGAGCCTACATAACCGGCTTTTTACTGATACGCATATTGAGCTATTAAAACTCGGAAAGAATTATTACCGAGTGCGAGCAGTACAAGATATTGAGGCGTATGTGCGCCGCGACCAAGCCCGTCCGGCGCGCGACGCCAAAGTGGGGATGTTGCCGCCGAAATTAGCGCAGATTTTGATTAATTTGTGTGGTAATTTACCAACAGAGACGCGGCTATTAGACCCGTTTTGCGGGACCGGAGTAGTACTGCAAGAGGCGGCCTTGATGGGCTATGTGCCTTACGGGACGGATTTAAGTGCGAGAATGGTACAATATAGCGACCGCAATTTACGGTGGTTGGAGAGACAAAAGGACTACTTGACTCAATCAAAAAGCTTAGCAACGGAAGGAGCTTCCGCGCCTGTTAATCCTATTGTAGCACAGAACGTTCAAAAAGTCAATAGTAAAATTGCTCATGTTAATAATTCCCTCAAGTTTGAGGTAGCAGAGGGCGATGCGCAGAACTATACCTGGCAGCCGCCCATCAATGCAGTGGCTTGTGAGACATATCTGGGGCCGCCGATGTCAACCCCGCCGGTCGAAATTAAGTTGCGTCAAGCGAAACAGGACTGCAAGACGATTATCGTTGGTTTTTTGAAAAATTTAGCTGAGCAAATTAAGAGTGGCACGCCAGTGGTAATTGCGGTGCCGGCTTGGCTGAGACCGAACGGCGAGTATGAACGGTTAAATTTGCTTGACGAAATAGATGAACTGCGCTATAATGTAGTAAGATTTAAGAATGTGAGGCAAAAAGACCTATTATATCATCGAGATGGTCAGGTTGTTGCCCGGGAAATAATAGTTTTAAGGAAAAATTAAGTTATGTCACACGTTAAAGCTGGCGGTACCGCCAAAAATATACATAATAATGCTGGTCAGCGTTTAGGCGTTAAGCGTTTTGGTGGCCAAAAGGTGCGCAACGGTGAAGTGTTGGTGCGCCAGACTGGTGCTACAAAAATTGCTGGCGAAGGGACTTACATGAGCCGCAACTTTACGATTCACGCCGCTAAAGATGGTGTAGTAAACTTCGTGAAGACGAAGAAGACGCATTTTTCAGGCAAAAGCTTGCCACGCGTGCGCGTAGAAGTACGCTAAAGAGCGAGCTGAGAAATTTATTGGTCTAATATTACCCAATAGAAAGAGTGCTTCGCGAGGAAGCACTTTTTACTGGTTGAGAATCATTTTCAGATATTTGCCGGTGGGAGTCTTCTCGTCTTTGGCGAGTTGTTCAGGCGTACCTTCTGCCATGACACGACCACCATTTTGACCACCTTCAGGACCCATATCAATAATCCAGTCGGCGGATTTGATGACGTGAAGGTTGTGCTCGATGATAATCATGGAGTTACCGCCATCGACGAGCTTGCCGAGAATCTGCAGGAGCCGCTTGACATCGTCGGTATGCAGGCCGGTAGTGGGCTCGTCCAGAATGTAGAGAGTTTTGCCAGTGCTGCGGCGAGACAGTTCAGTCGCAAGCTTGATACGCTGGGCTTCGCCACCGGAAAAAGTCGTAGCGGGCTGACCAAGCTTGATGTAGCCGAGGCCGACTTCTTGAATGGTTTTGAGCTTAGACGCAATAGCGGGAATGTTAGCGAAAAATTCCACGGCTTCGTCGATGGTCATGTCAAGCACTTGCGAGATATCTTTGCCTTTGTATTTAATCTCGAGCGCTTCACGGTTGTAACGACGGCCATGACAAGCCGAACAAGTAACATAAACATCGGGCAAGAAGTGCATTTCGATTTTGTTTACACCGTCACCCTGGCAAGTTTCGCAACGGCCACCTTTGACATTAAAACTAAAACGGCCAGCTTTGTAACCGCGTAGCTCAGCTTCAGGCTGCTTAGCAAATAATTCGCGAATTTGACCAAAGACACCAGTGTAGGTGGCAGCGTTAGAGCGGGGCGTACGGCCAATCGGGGATTGGTCAATCACGATAGCCTTATCAAGATACTCAATGCCATCGATACGTTCGTGCAGCCCAGCGACGGTTTGGGCACGATGCAAGCGTGCGAGAAGTTCATTAGCCAAAATACCATTGACGAGTGTGGACTTACCGGAACCAGAGACGCCAGAAACCACCGTCATGACGCCAAGCGGGAAATGTACGTCAATATTCTTAAGATTATTCTCGCGAGCACCTACGACGACTAGCTCTTGGCCTTGCTTAGGTTTGCGGCGTTTTTTGGGGACGGGAATGGTCTTGCGACCGGAAAGATATTGGCCAGTGATAGAATCAGGGTTATTCGCAACTTCGTCGGGCGTGCCTGCGGCGATAAGGCGACCACCGTTCTTACCGGCGCCGGGGCCAATGTCAACGATAAAATCAGCTTCGCGCATGGTATCTTCGTCATGCTCGACCACGAGCACGGTGTTTTTGAGATCACGAAGATGTTTGAGAGTGGCAATCAATTTGTCATTATCGCGCTGATGTAAACCAATACTAGGCTCATCCAGCACATAAAGCACGCCCTGCAAACCAGAACCAATCTGCGTAGCAAGGCGAATACGCTGTGCTTCGCCGCCAGAAAGCGTATTAGCGGCACGGCCTAACTCGAGATAACCCAAGCCGACATCCTGCATAAACTGGACACGCTCGCGGATTTCTTTAAGAATGGGATTGGCAATCATTTTCTCGGATTCGCTAAACTTAAGGTCGCTCTTGAGAACCTCGAGCGTAGCATCAACATCCATATTGCACATATCAACAATATTGAGACCATGTACAGTCACGGCCAAGACAGCAGGCTTAAGGCGGGCGCCATGACAAGTCTGGCACTCGTGGACTCTCATGAAACGCTCAATGTCTTTACGAATGAACTCCGACTCGGTTTCTTTATGACGGCGTTCAAGTGTAGGAATGACACCCTCATAGGTCGATTGGTAAGTAGCACCATTGCCCCACTTACCGTGACCACTAACTTGGACTTCGTATTTCTCACGACCGGTACCATAGAGAATGAGCTGGAGTTTATCTTCGGGAATCTGGCCAATCGGCACATGGCAAGAAAAACCGTGCCGTTCACCAACAGCTTCGAGGCGTTTGAGCCACCAAGATTCTTGGGTGACGCGGTTAAATGGGCGAATACCGCCTTCGGCAATGGTAAGATTAGGATTAAGAATAAGGCTCGGGTCAATCTCAAGGCGAGTGCCAAGGCCAGTACAAGTCGGACAAGCGCCTTGCGGAGCATTAAAGCTAAAAAGCCGCGGTTCTAGCTCGGGGATGAGTTCATCTGGATGCAGCTCACAAGCATAGCGCTGCGAATAAGTGAAGATTTCCGGGTCGGCGCCAGTTTTGTTCTCGCCAACTGCCGTGGTATTATCATTGATTTTGAGCAGGTGAATAATTCCCTGGCCAAGCTCCAGAGCTTGCTCAATAGAGCCGGAAATGCGCGTGAGTAAATCGGGCGACAAAATGAAACGGTCAACGACAATTTCGATATTATGGCGGTCGTTCTTATTGAGCTCGGGAAACTCGTCCAGAGCGTAAATAATCCCATCAATCCGTACGCGCGAAAAACCTTTGGCTTGATATTGGTCGGGAACGTGCTGGAAACTACCTTTTTTCTGCGAAACAATCGGCGCAAGTAGCATCAACTTACTACCGAGCGGCAGTTTCATCACTTCATTCACAATATCTTCGACACTGCGACGATGAACTTCGCGATGACAAATCGGACAATGCGGTACGCCAACGCGTGCAAAAAGTAAACGCAGATAATCATAAACTTCGGTCACCGTAGCAACAGTAGAACGCGGATTGCGACTAGTAGATTTCTGGTCAATCGAAATAGCTGGTGAAAGCCCAGTAATACTATCGACATCAGGTTTGTCCATCACACCCAAGAACATTCGAGCATAACTAGACAAACTCTCGACATAGCGCCGCTGCCCCTCGGCATAAATCGTGTCAAAAGCCAGACTAGATTTACCACTACCAGAAAGTCCGGTGATTACCACCAGCTTATCACGCGGAATATCAACATCAAGGTCTTTGAGATTGTGCTGCCTAGCGCCACGAATTTTGATAAAACTATCGTTCATACTAACTAGGTATTATACCGTAAAACCACAAAAAGTTCAATGTGCTAATAGTGGTGAAAAGTTTATACCATAAATATTACAAAAAGCTAGACTTGCGAAGATGTGAGATACTTGGTATGATGAAGTTGCTAAACAATTCAATCATTCATAAGCAAGGTATTTGTTTATGTAAGTAGTTAAACCACCGATGGGAATGGCATCATGAGGCCACACTGAATCGGTGAGTCTAACCTTGCAGATTGAGTTGTTTAGCATCCTCGTGGTGCCATTTTTATTTATTTGCGTTGCTAAAAACGACATCCGAGGGTGTTAGATTTTATAAA
>CAYODP010000008.1:0-34927 GCA_964402815.1 uncultured Candidatus Saccharibacteria bacterium
GCTCAGCTGGATAGAGCGTTGGTTTCCGGAACCAAAGGTCGTAGGTTCAAATCCTATCGGGCATACCATAATCATTCTGAATCGGATGACTTCACAGGCAAAAAGGTCGTAGGTTCTGAGAAATCGTTCCGATTTCCCAGAAAACACGGCGGTTTCTCGGAAAAGAAAGTAAACTTTCTTTTCACTCGCAAACCTGGTGTTTTCGAACCCTATCGGGCATACCATAATTCGGTTTAAAATTAGGTCATTTTGCAAATTCTATCGTCGCTCGCTGGTCTAGTAGACCCGCTTCGCTAGATAGAATGCAAACTAACCTAATTTTATTCCCGAATTACCTTAGGCGAGTCCTTACGTTTCTATCTGCGGCTCATTTCACTCATCTGACGAATTCTATTCAAAAATTAACTTCTAGATTAAATCTTATTTTTACACTTCGCTAGGTAGAATACAAACTAACCTAATTTACTCCCGAATTGCTTAAGATGAAACTCGTTATTCTGTTGTTGAGTCTTTATTCCACTAAGCCATATATAATATATGGTTGAGCAGATGAGAAATGAGAGAAAAATTGTGATATAATATTGCGTATGATAGTTCAAGAAAATGTGCCGATTGCAAGCTTGACGACAATGCGTTTGGGCGGCGAGGCACGTTATGTGATAAAAGTTGATAATGTGGCAGAAGTTCGCGAAGCATATAAATTTGCGCAAGAAAAACATTTGCCGACGTGGGCGATGGGGCGCGGAGCAAATACAATTGGACGCGATGAAGGTTTTGATGGAGTGATTATAATTAACAATATCAAAGGAATCGAAAAAGTTGCGGAAGAAAATGATGAGTTAGTTTTGCGCGTGATGGGGGGCGAGCAATGGGACGATTTGGTGGCTTATGCGTGCGAGCTGGGTTACTCGGGAATTGAAGCGATGAGTTTGATTCCAGGCGCCGTGGGAGCGGCACCGGTGCAAAACATTGGCGCGTATGGGCAAGATATTGCGCAAGTAATAGAACAAGCTGAAGCGTATGATATTAAGAATGATAAATATCTGACTTTGACGAAAGACGAAATGCAACTAGGCTATCGCCATACGCGGTTTAATTATGGTGAAGATGCGGGAAGATTCTTTATCATTGCAATTACAATTCGTTTGTACAAACAAGTATTAAAGCCGCCATTTTATAATTCTTTGCAAAAATATATTGATGAAAATCATATTAGTGACTTTTCGCCAAAAAATATTCGAAAAATAGTTTGTGAGATTCGAGAATCAAAGTTGCCCGACCCAGACAAAATTGCGAGTGCCGGAAGTTTCTTTAAAAATATTTATTTGGATGCAAAAGCGGCGGAAGAAGCTGAACAGGCAAACATTCAACTTTGGCGCAATGCAGATGGTAGCGGAAAAGTAAATTCGGGCTGGCTGATTGAACAATGCGGGCTAAAAGGTAAAAAGTTGCACGGGATGCGCGTGAGCGATAAAGCGGCGTTAGTCTTGATTAATGAAGATGCGAAAAGTTATACCGACTTAGCAGCAGCGCGCAAAGAAATTACGAATGCGGTAAGAGAAAAGTTCGGTTTAGAACTTGAGCAAGAACCAGTGGAGATTAAGTAAAATGAAAAGTTTGAATGGCGCAGAATTAGCTGGTTATATGAAAGAAAACCAAGCACATCTCGTGCGCGGGCTGACGGCACAAAAAGCTACACCGAAACTGATAATTATTCGTAATAGTGATAATCCGGTAATTGCGAAGTATGTTAGCCTAAAAAAACGTTATGGTGATGATATTGGGATTATTGTAGAAGACTGGTTGCGCGAAGATTTGGAAACAGTAATCAAAGAAGCAAATGCCGACAAAAGTGTACACGGAATCATTGTACAGTTACCTTTGGCGGAGGGACTAGATGCAACGCCAATGATAAACTTAATTGCGCCCGAGAAAGATGTGGATGGACTGGGCGAACAAGCGGATTTTGATTCGGCGACAGCCACAGCGATAAATTGGTTAATGGCGGGATATAATATTGATTTGACAAAATATAAAATCGCGTTAGTGGGGCGGGGTAAACTAGTAGGAGCGCCGCTCGAAAAAATGTGGAAGAATTCTGGCTATGAGGTGCGGGTGTTTAGGAGCAAAGATAATTTAGCAGAATTGATTGATTACGATGTGATAGTGAGTGCGACAGGTGTACCGCATTTAATTAAAAGTCAGATGATTAAACCGGGCGCGTTTATAGTGGATGCAGGGACGGCAAGTGAAGATGGCGTGTTAGTTGGCGACGTGAGCGATGAGGTGCGCGAACGAAAAGATTTGGGTGGCATTACCCCAAAGATTGGTGGAGTAGGGCCATTAACCGTGACGGCATTATTTGATCATGTGATAACGGCAGCAACACAACAAGTGAATAATTAAGAAAAGTATAGGCTCCGCGGATGGCGGAGCCTAGAATTTGGTGTGGTAGAATTATCTACATGGCTTAAACAAAATCGTTGATGAAATGAACTTGGGCTGCCGTAAGGTAGGGGTTACGCTGGTCAATGGGGACGCCCTCGGCTTTGAGCCAGTTGAATAAATCGGCGAGCTTATGCGCATAGCAGCGACGCCACTCGGGCGGCGTGTGAGCATATGGCCGGCGGTTGGCGCGTACGATACAACTGACCATAGCTTCGCCATACCGGGACAACTGGTTTCGGGCGTACAAGATACGTATGGCTTTTTGCGAACCTTTGATGACACAGAGCGCGTCCTGACGGTCGCAAAGTCCCGGCGCACATGAGCGAGCAAGTAGGAACTGGTCTAACAAAACGACCGATTGAGCGCTGCAAAGAGCCGTGACAGTAAAAGGTAAATCTTGCGGCGCAAGAGCTCGTGCGTACTGGAATTCGGCGTCGATAGCTTCCAAGAAATCGGCGCAATACAAACTAGCGCGATAATCGGGATTACCTGCAATAAGCTGCGTGGCAGCTTGGTCGCACGAAAGGACCACGGTACCGATGTCGGGCGAGGCGCTAGAGCTGCGATTTTGCACGTCATCTTGAAACTGCCGAGCAGATTGAACGAGCGGACGTTCGGCCTTGAGCGGAGTACGCGGTGAATGACGCCATGAACTAGACTGGCCTGCACTGAGATGCAGAGTCGGGTCGACATAACAATGCCGACAGCTGACGATTTGAGCCGATTCGCGGTCAGCCAAAAAGTAGAGCCGTTGATACAGACTAGGTTCAGCTTGGTTGCCCGGAGCAAAGAAGCCGAGGTATTGCGGATGAGCTTGCTGAGCAAACATGAGACCTGCGTTTAGCAGACCGCAATAAGTGTTGTCATCGGCAGTCAGGACGGTAAAGCGAGAATCTTTTTGAGCGTACTCGCAGCAAGCTACATAGTTTTGCTCAATGCTCAGCCGGTGGCTGGCAATAAGCATAACTTGTAGGTCGGCTAAAGTTTGCGCCGATAGACTGGCGAGGCTGCGCCGCACCGCTTCAACAGGACCTTGTACCGGCATGACCACAATGACGGGAACTTGCCCTGGTTGCATAATTAACCACCTCCAAAAAATAAATGTACGGAGCAAACTAACTCTCTGTATTACTCTAGTATAGAGAGGGATTTATGTCAATAAGAGAAGGCGTTTTAATCGCGTTTGAGCATGACAGTAAAGGCTTCGGACGGAATATCAATCTTACCAAAACGCTTCATGCGGGCTTTACCTTTTTTCTGTTTATCAAGGAGTTTGGCTTTGCGGTCGCGGTCGCCGGTATGAATTTTGGCAGTGACGTCTTTGCGATAAGCGCCGATGGTTTCACGGGCAATGACTTTCGCACCGATAGCCGCTTGCAAGGCAACTTCAAAGTTCTGGCGCGGAATAACTTCTTTGAGTTTTTTAGTAATTTCACGACCAAGCGCATCGGCTTCGCTGCGATGGCACATGAGACTCAAAGCGTCAATCCGGTTCCCAGCGACTAAAAAGTCGAGACGCACTAAATCTTCGGGGCGATAATCGGCTAACTCGTAATTAAAACTAGCATAACCAGAAGTAACGGATTTAAGCTGGTCGTAGAAATCAGTCAATAAGTTGGCCATAGGTGCATCAAAATCAATCACGGCGCGGTCTTCGATATAACTTAAGTTGGTTTGATGGCCACGTTTCTCATTGATAAGATTCAGCACGCCGCCAATCATGTTTTGCGGTAAGATGATTTCACCTTTCACCCACGGCTCGCGGATTTCGGCAATGGTGGATTGGTCGGGTAAGTCGGAAGCAGAACGAATATTTAAGTCTTCGCCATCATTCAGCGTTACTTCGTAGTTGGTGCTGGGATTAGTGACGACTAAATCTAAATTGAACTCACGCTCCAGGCGTTCACGAATGATGTCCATATGTAACAAACCGAGAAAACCAATACGCAAACCGAAACCGAGCACCGGTGAATTCTCCGGCTCAAAAGTTAGCGCTGAGTCGGACATAGCAAGTTTCTCGACAGCATCCTTAAGGTCTTGATATTGGTCATTGGAAACCGGAAAGAAACCAGCGTAAACAAAAGGCAAAACGTTTTTATAGCCTGGCAAAGGCTGCTCGGCGGGAGCTTTGCTCAAAGTAACAGTATCACCAACTTTAGCTTCGCGAGTAGTCTTAAGATTAGTAACAATGTAGCCGATATTCCCTTCGTCGAGACTGGACTGAGGGGTCATTTTGGGCGTCAACGCGCCAACTTCTAAGGCTAGGCCATTAGTGCCGGCTGCCATCATGCGGATTTCTGAGTTTTTGGGGATTTGACCGTTGAAGACACGCACATAAAGAATGACGCCGCGATAATCGTCAAAGTAAGAATCGAAAATCAGTGCACGCGTAGCGGTGGATGTTTCGGCTGGCTCGCGGGGAGCAGGAGCTTGCTCGATGATGCGATTGAGAATTTTATCAACATTAAAACCGGTTTTGGCGGAAACCGGAATAATGTCTTCGGGACGACAACCTAATAAATTAACAATCTGCGCGCTAACTTTTTCGACATCGGCAGCTGGCAAATCGACTTTGTTGATAACCGGCACGATATATAAATCTTGCTCAAGTGCGAGATAAACATTAGCTAAAGTTTGCGCTTGAATACCTTGAGTAGCATCGACAACCAAAACGGCAGTTTCGACGGCTTGGAGCGAACGCGAGACTTCGTAAGAAAAGTCAACGTGACCGGGAGTGTCGATGAGGTTTAAAGTGTAGCCATGCCATTTCATCTGGACGGGAGCAAGCTTAATCGTAATGCCCTTTTCGCGTTCGAGCTCCATGGAATCGAGGAGCTGGGATTTCATTTCTCGATGCGAAACCGTGCCAGTGAGCTCCATCATACGGTCGGCGATAGTGGACTTGCCGTGGTCGATATGCGCAATAATACAGAAGTTACGAATATTCCCTAGATTCATATGTTATAATCATATCATATGAAGGCTATTTTGGCAATTTCTGGCGGCGTAGACTCAATGGTGATGCTCGATATTTTGGGCGGACATTTTGTAGGAGAGATTGCTAGTCAATACGAGGATTTGGAGTTTTACGGATGCGCGCGACCAAATGTGCTGGCAGCGGTGTTTAATCATGGAACGCGGCCATCGGCGGAAGATGATGTAGAATTTGTGCGCAAAGTTTGTGACCAGGAATATTGTCATTTATTGTGCTATACTGCGAAAAGTAATTTAGGTGAAAATGCATCAGAAGCTTTGGCGCGTGAACATCGGTATGGGTTTCTGCATGATTTGGCTTACAAAATGAGTTATGCAGACAGCACATTGATACTCCGGCCAGACTGTGAAACTTGGCACTTGTCTCCGCCGAAGGTAGAGCCAGTGTATATTTATACCGCACACCATCTGGACGACTTGATAGAAACAGTAGCAATTAACTTGTTGCGTGGGACAGGTTGGCGAGGGCTAGCAGTGCTGGATGCGCCAATGATACGACGACCATTCCTGGAGCCAGAAAATATGCCGAAAAGCTTGCGGAAGTTAGTGCCGTTTGATAAGAAAACGATTCTGAGCTATGCAGCAGATTTTGAGCTTACTTATCGCCAAGACCCAACTAATAATGAAGATAAATATTTGAGAAACCGCGTGCGTCAAAAACTAAGTAATTTCGATAAAAAACGCGAAATATATGACTTATGGCAGAAGCAAAAACAATTAAAACGAGAGATTGATGAGCTGGTAGAAGAACTTATGCCAGAAGATTACGAACCGTGGCAACGCAGTTGGTTTGAGGGCTTAGACGAGAACGTGGCGCTGGAACTTTTGCGAGCGGGAACGCTACGCGCGGGGATTTCGGCAACTCGACCGCAGCTAGAAAGATTCCGCCAAGCGATTTTAACTTATGCGCCAGGCAAAGCTTTTAACTTACCAAAAGATAGGTTAGTAACTTTTACAAAAACGGATTTCTGGATTGTCTAGTTTTGCGCGCAAAATAATAAATTAGAAAAGAGAAGTTGTGTTATAATGATGACAGTTTAAGTGGAGTTAGTATGATTACAAAAGCAATTATTCCAGTGGCTGGTTGGGGGACGCGTCGTTTGCCAATTACGAAAGTAATTGAAAAATCAATGTTGCCAGTGGGAAATAGACCTTTGGTAGACTATTCGGTACAAGAATTGATTGCGGCAGGAGTGACTGATATTTATATGGTGATTTCCAACGTGGAACCGTGCCAAGTGCGTGAGTTTTATCAAGATAATGTCGCTTTGAACCAATATCTGACTGAGCGCGGTAAAGATGACCGGTTGCGTTTGGCGAAAACTTTGCCAGACAATGTACAGATTCATTATTTAGCGCAAGACCCATCCGGAAAATACGGCACAGCTGTGCCAGTAGCGATGGTGGCGAAGGAGTTTAAAATTAATGAGCCGGTTCTCGTGTTTATGGGCGATGACTTTATTTGGAACCCAAACGGTGAATCCTCGGCACAGTCATTACTAAAAACCCTGCAGAGTGAGACCGATTCGGCGATTTTGGGCGTAGAAGTTGCACGCGAAGAAGTTGATAAATACGGGGTGTTTTCAGTAAAAGATGGTTTGTTGACAGAAGTGGTAGAAAAGCCGAGCGTCGAAGCCGCGCCGTCGAATTTAATTAACGTAAGTAAATATATAATTTCGCCAGAATTGTTGCAGGAGATTGTGGAATATGTCGATACGCATGATTTTGGACCGAAAGACCAAGAGTATGTAATTACGGACCCGATTGACAGCTACATTAAGCGCGGTGGTGTAATGCGCGTAGCGACCACGACTGGTGAATATCTAGATGGAGGGAGCCTGGAAGGCTGGGTACACGCGAACAACGTGGTAACTAGGTTGGATTAAATATCACGTTTTAGTATATCATGGTACGCATAGCTAAAACGGAGAAAATCCGGATTTAGGGTATTTTTGGAATATTTTCTGTACTTTTTATTCGTTCTATGATATAATGTATTTATGAGAAAACAGCATACGGAACCGAGTTATCAAGAAGCGATTGGTCGCGTAGTGGAACGCCTGCGTACGGAAAAAGGTTGGACGCAGACGCAACTGGCGGAAGCGATTGGCAGTAGTCAATCGGCGATTCATCGGATTGAAAAAGGTCGCCAGAATGTTTCACTGGAGCTAACGAAGAAGTTGTCTAAAGCTCTGGGCGGGCAGATTTTGTCGGTAAATGATACGATTTCGCAAAGTTATCGTATTAACGGCGGAAAAGAATTACACGGTGAAGCAGTAATTAACACGAGCAAAAATGCAGCGGTGGCGTTGCTATGTGCATCGCTACTGAACTCTGGTACGACGGTGCTGAAGCGGTTAGCACGAATTGAAGAAGTCTTTCGAATTATTGAAGTGTTAGAATCGATTGACGTGAAATGTCGTTGGGTAAACGAGAACCGAGATTTAGAGATTCTGCCGCCGGAAAAATTACAACTGGAACATATTGACGTAGAGGCAGCGCGCAAGACGCGGTCGATTTTGATGTTTATGGGGCCGCTACTACATAAGTTCAAGAAGTTTCGGCTGCCGTATGCGGGCGGGTGCACTTTGGGTACGCGCACGATTGAGCCACACCTGAGGGCGCTGTCGGATTTTGGACTAAAGGTAGATGCGGCGAGTTGTAGCGGGTTTTATGAAGCGACAGTAGATAGACAAGAGCCGCTAAAGGAGCAGTTTAAAGCGAGCCGTTCGATTGAATCGGTACATTCGCAATACCCGCCGAAGAGAATTGTTTTGATTGAGCGAGGCGACACAGTAACGGAAAATGTGCTGATGGCGGCGGCATTATACCCAGGTGAGACGACAGTGGTGGGAGCTTCGTCGAATTATATGGTGCAGGATTTGTGCTTCTTCTTGGAAAAGTTGGGAGTAAAAATCCGAGGGATTGGTTCAACAACGCTAACGATACGCGGCAAGACGGAAATTAATACTGACATTGAATATTCGCCAGCAGAAGACCCGATTGAGGCGATGTCGTTCATTGCGGTGGCGCTAGTGACGAAATCATGCTTGACGATTCGCCGCGCACCGATTGAGTTCTTGGAAATTGAATTGGAAATTTTAAAAAGTATGGGAGCGAAGATTGACCGTTCACCAGAATATTATAGTGTAAATGGACGTACGCGGATTGTAGATTTGAAAATTCATAAATCCGAGCTACATGCGCCGACCGACAAAATTGCGCCGATGCCGTTCCCCGGATTAAATATTGATAACTTACCATTTTTCTCGGCGATTGCAGCCACGGCAAAAGGTCGAACTTTGATTCATGACTGGGTGTTTGAAAACCGCGCGGTATATATAACTTACTTAGAAAACTTAAATGCGCGAGTAGAACTTTTGGATGCGCATCGAGTTTATATTGAGGGGCCGACGAATTGGCGAGCGGCAGAACTGGTGGCACCGCCAGCTTTGCGGCCGGCAGTGGTAGTAATGATTGCAATGCTCGCAGCGCCGGGGACTTCGATTTTGCGGAATATTTATTCAATTAACCGCGGCTACCAAGATTTTGCGGCACGTTTGAATAAACTGGGTGCAGATATTAAGCCACTACTAGAGATTTAAAAACTGCTAGAAAAAGTTTTTGTGACTTTTGTTCGTGCTAGTGCTTGTTATTTTGAAAAAATTTGTTATATACTGGGCGCAAGCTTGGGATTGTGGGAAGTTTTGTATAAACTTAAGCTAGAAGTGCTATAATATATATAATAAAGGAAGGTAATATGACGAAAAAGGCTACAAAATCAGAAATGACGGGTGAGGATTCAGGCAAGAAACAGGCGCTAGATTTAGCGATTCAACAAATTACGAAGCAGTTTGGAACGGGGGCGATTATGAAACTGGGTGATACGCGCAAAATTGATGTAGAGCTTTTGCCGTCTGGTTCCCTATCGCTAGATTTGGCGTTAGGCGGTGGCTACCCGAAAGGTCGGATTATCGAGATTTACGGTCCAGAATCTTCAGGCAAAACGACTTTGGCACTGCATGCGATTGCCGAAATACAAAAAGAAGGTGGACAGGCTGCGTTTATTGATGCCGAGCATGCGCTCGACCCGTCTTATGCGAAAAAAATTGGAGTCGATACCGACAACTTATTCATTTCGCAGCCAGACAACGGCGAGCAGGCTTTGGAGATTTGCGAAACCCTCGTACGTTCTGGGGCGGTGGATTTAATCGTGGTGGATTCGGTAGCCGCGCTGGTACCACAAGCAGAAATTGATGGCGATATGGGCGATGCACAGATGGGTTTGCAAGCACGCTTGATGTCACAGGCAATGCGTAAGCTAACTGGTATCATTGCGAAATCAAAAGCAACGGTGATTTTTATCAACCAAATTCGCATGAAGATTGGCGTAATGTTTGGTAATCCCGAAACTACGACTGGCGGTAACGCATTGAAGTTTTACGCGTCGGTACGCATGGACATTCGGAGGATTGGGCAAATTAAGTCGGGCGATGATATTGCTGGTAACCGGACAAAAGTGAAGATTGTTAAAAATAAGATTGCGGCGCCATTTCGAACGGCGGAGTTTGATATTATGTACAACGAAGGAATTAGCAAAACTGGCGATGTACTAGATTTGGCGATTCAGAAAAATATTATTGAAAAAGCTGGAGCGTTCTTAAAGTATAAAGGCGAAACGATTGCGCAGGGTCGTGAGAATGCGAAAGATTTATTGAAGAAGAATCCGGATTTGTTACGAGAAATTGAACAGCAAGTGCGGGTGGCGGCGAAGTTGGTACCCGAAGAAGACGAAGAGACTATCGAAGAAGAGGCAGTCGAGGATTCTGCGGAAGAATAATGCTGCAGATTGAAGGGTTGGGTGATGACGAGGTAGATGAAGAGCCGGCGAGCTGGCCTGATGAAATGACCGATGCGCCAGTCACCTTGACTATCACTCAACTAACTTCTGGGGTACGCGATAAAAATCGGGTGAATGTTTTCGTTAATGGTAAATTTACTTTATCACTAGACGTAAAACAAGTAGTCGATTTGCAGGTAAAAGTCGGAAAAGTTCTGACGGAAGATGAACTACAAGAACTGCATAAGGCTTCGGAATTTGGTAAGTTATACCAAAAATCGCTAGAATGGGCGTTTACGCGGCCGCATTCGATTTGGGAGACGCGAGATTATTTAAAGCGTCGACAGCTCAAACGATTGCAGACTAATCGACAAAGAATTAAGCAAGAGCTAAAACCTTACCCAGAAATCCAAGACGCAGCGATTGATTTGGTCATGGAGAGACTAGCGGAGCGTGGTTATATTGATGATAAAAAGTTTGCAGAATATTATGTAGAAAATCGTTTTATCAAAAAAGGAATCAGTAAACGTAGGCTGGAAATCGAGCTACGCAAGAAAGGTGTAGCAGACGATATTATCGAAGCAGCGCTCAATACGACTACGCGCAAAGAAGAAGATGAATTAGCGAAGATGATTGCAAAGAAACGCCGCAAATATGATTCGCGAAAGTTAATCGAATACCTCATTCAGCAAGGGTTTGATTATCGGATGGTAAAAGAAGCAGTGGCAAAATCAGAAGAGGAAGAACGCGGCTGGTAAAGATTAAGATTCGGCGCCAGCTTCAACTTCTCGAGAAAAGTCGGGCTCGCGGAATGGATTGATGAAGTTGGGGACAAAATCAACGGGAGTAGTTTTCTGAACTTTGCTTTTGACTTTCTCGTGTTCGTCTTTGACAACGACTTGATAATCATTAACTTCCACGATTTGTTGACGAGAGATGCGTAGTTCTGGGTCAAAGAAAGCCTTCAGTACGGGACGCTGGACGACGATTTGTTGGACATGCCAACTCTCTACATCAAGTGTAAAACCGATTATTTTACCAAGTTTGGATTTCTTCTGCTTGGTGACAACTTTGAGGCCAATAAGATTAAAATTGAGACGTAGAACTTGTTGAATCTTAACGATATCATCGCTTTTAGTAAGCTCGTCGATTGAATCGATGATTAAGCCCATGCGCGAGAACTCGCGAACGCTATCGACCGGTAAAATATCGCCTGTTTCTTCGGCACGGACCATTTTGCCCTCAACACGAAAAGCAATAATCTTCAGCGAATCTGGGTCGATGATTGGTTCGACAACACGGGCAATTTCGGTACCAATATGTAGGCTGAGTACCGGACAGTCAACAAGTTGCGAGTTACTAATTAACATAACCTTATTATAACATAATTATAATAAGCTAAGAGACTTTTGCTGCTGGCGGAGTGACTGCATGATTAACTCTAACCTCAGCAACATGCACTAAAACAAGATAATCTAGGCTGCCGCTAGGAAGGATTACTTAACTTTGATGAGAGGTTTCTGCCAAGTGGCGGGGTAATCGGGGAGGCCTAGTAAGGTAGCGATAGTGGCGGCAATATTAGCTAGGCCTGGATTCTTGAGGTTGGCATTGCGATATAATTTGGCATTCTGAGTATTGTCATAGAAAACACACGGGACAGGATTAGTAGTATGAGCGGTGCGCGGAGTACCATCAGCTTCCAATAATTCTTCGGCATTACCATGATCCGCTGTAACTAACATCATGCCGCCAAGTTCATCAACTTTCTTAGCAAGACGAGCTAATTGCAAGTCTAAAGCTTCCATAGCAATAATAGTAGGCTCAAGCTCGCCAAAGTGCCCAACCATGTCGCCGCCTGGGTAGTTAAGACGAATAAACTGAAACTTGTCCATCGCCATGAGAGCAGCATCAGTAATCTCGGCGGATTTCATCCAAGGACGCGTGTTGAAGGGCTGAGTATCAGAAACAATTTCGACTTGGCCTTCGCGAGGCATTTTCTTGTAACTATTGCCGTTGAAATAATATGTAATGTGACCAAATTTAACGGTTTCGGAAATAGCCATTTGAGAAATTTTGTTCTGACCGAGGAAGACATTGAGTGGGTCTTGAATCTTAATCGGTGGTACGAGAATATTCTTAGGAATATGTTTATCGGAATTATACTCGGTAAGGCCAGCAAAGTAAATATCGGGCAGCCAGTTAGTAGCGGACTGGGCGGATGAAGCAGAGGTTTTGGACTTATTGGGGAGCTTGAGATTAGTTTTGGTCTTGAGCACCATGTTACCATTGGTGACTTTAGCACTGACGGATTTGGGAGAAGAGGCAGATTTGCTACTAGTCTTGGCACGGTCAAATTTATCAAACTCTAAATCAGTAAAGGCTTGGGCAATTTCTACGGCACGATCAGCGCGGAAATCGTAGTAGATAAACGCGTCGCCGTCGTGAACTTGGCCGATTGGTAGAGCTTTACGGCCAGCACTGTTGCCGGAAGCTTGGGCTTTGATGGCGCGCGAGGCGAGAGCGGAATGAGAAGCGACGTCTTCTACGACTACGAAGGCTGGTAAATATTGGTCTTGAATCTGCGGATTTTCTTTGCGGAAAGTGGCGATGGCCTCGGCAGCGCTCTTGAACTGACGCGGAGCCTTGCCATGGACCATCATGTCCCAGCCACGTTTAACCATACCCCAATCGCTTTCGTAACGGTCGGCAGTAGCAACCATGCGACCAGCGCCAGAAGCAATGCGGAAATCGGCATCGGGAAATTGTTTACAAAACTTCTCGACACGCTCGACATACTTCGGCTCGGACTGTGGCGAGACATCCCGACCATCGAAGACACAATGAATCCGAATCTTGCGGACGCCTTCATCGTAGGCTTGCTTTATCATTTTCTCAAGATGCTTAATATCACTATGGACGCCGCCGTCGGAAAAGATGCCAGCAAAATGCAGCGTAGGCTGAGACTTAGCGTGGTCTTGGAGGAATTTCATAGCACCGCGCCAGGCTTTGGACTGCCAAACATCACCAGTCAAAAAAGCTTCTTCAACTTGAGCGACACCTTGCTTGATGATTTGACCAGAGCCAAGTGCATTATGACCGACCTCGGAATTGCCCATCTGTCCGGGCATGATGCCAACAGCTTCGCCAGAAGCGGCGAGCGGAATGGTGAGATATTTCAGCATAATACTATCGAGAAACTCGGTATGAGCCTGACGTACAGCGTTACCACTGCGTTTGGGCGACAAACCTACGCCATCCATTACTACTAATACTACTGGGCCATCATAATGTAACTTTTGCATATACAATATTATAGCATAAACAGAATAAAATGGAGCAAAATGAAGCCCCAGCTGGGCTGAGGCTTCGAGTAATATATCATATATGATATATTATGGACGAGGAACTTGTTGGGTGATACAGTGAATATTACCACCACCAAGCAGAATCTCACGAGCGTAAATTGGTTCGATAGTCTTGTCGGGGAAAAGTTCCTGCAGAGTGTCAATGGCAGCTTGGTCGTGCGGGTCGTCAAAGACTGGCAAAATGACAGCGCCGTTACAGTTGTAATAGTTGACATAGCTGGCTGGGAGCCGGTCACCTTCGTTGCGCGGGAAAGTACCTTCGACAATATCAACGCCTTCGGATTCTTCTTTAGTAATAGTGATTGGGTTTGGAACATGAATCTTGACGACTTCAATCTTGCGACCCTTGGCATCGGTCTCGTTTTCGAGATAATCAAGCGCAGCTTTGGAGCGTTCGTATTGCGGGTCGTCTTGGTTGTCTTCCCAAGCGAGGACGACTTTACCAGGAGCGACGAATTGGCAGATATTGTCAACGTGGCCGTTGGTGTCTTCGTCCATATAAATTCCTTTAGGAAGCCAGAGAACTTTCTCGGCACCGAGATATTCTTTAAGTTTCTCTTCGATTTGCTCCTTGGTGAGGTCGGGGTTACGTCCGGGGTCGAGCAAACATTCTTCGGTAGTGAGAATGGTACCTTCGCCATCGCTATGAATGGAGCCACCTTCGAGGACGAAGTCGCTGAGACGATAACGATTGACGGCTTCGATAGCACACATCTTGGCAGCAACGAGGTCGTCTTGGTCCCACGGGAAATAGAGGCCATTGACTAAACCACCCCATGCGTTGAACGCCCAGTCCACGGCGCGCATGTTTCCCTGCCCGTTGACGACGAAAGTCGCGCCGCAGTCACGAATCCAAGAATCGTTGTTGCTAATTTCGACAACTTGAACGTTAGGCATATTCATTTCGAGAACATGCGGGTATTGCCCAGGATTAACGCCAACTACAACGGGTTCGTATTTGGCGATGGTTTGGATGACTTTTTTGAAAACGGCTTGAGCATTTTCGGCATTATTGCGCCAGTTATCACCACGCTCTGGCCAGAGAATATATGTACAACGATGCTCGGCCAGCTCGGAGGGCATATGGAAGCCGTCGGTTTTAGGAGTGCTATCTATAATTCGCATTTCTTTCCTTTCTGGAGTGGATTCTCTGGTTCGGAGAACCCACGAAATTATTATTAACGAGAAGCTTTGGCGCGAACGCGTTTAGCTTTGCTCACGGGTTTGACTTTGGCTTGTTTGCGGGTCATGCGGAAGACCATGATTTCACCGATGATGATAGCGAGCGAAGCGCCAACGATGAGCGGCCAATTTTCTGCAAAAGTTTCGCGACTGAAGTCTGGAAAAAGTGTGAAGAAGAGAGCAATCAAGATAAGTAAGAACGGGACGATACCAAACAAAGTAATTTTAAGTTTACCGCCACTAATCCAGTAGCCTTTCTTGACGGCGGGACCTTTTTTATGAAGCTTGAGAAAGGCGAGGAACATTGGGAGATATGACAGAAGTAGTGTAACTAGACTGAGAGAGAAGAAGGTCCAGAAGAGGTTGGAGATGTCGTCCATCGGCGCATCAACCCCAGCGCTTTCGAGAATAGCAGGCAAAATGTGCGCGACGAAAACACCGCCGATTGCAATGATAGCACCAACTACACCAGTCCAGATGGAAACGACGTAAGGTACACCGTTTTTATTGCGTTTAGCCCAGGATTTGGGGAAAGTACCATCTTCGGCGGCATAAGCGATAACGGAGTTGACACCGAAGTTCCAAGAGGAAATATTGGCAATCAAAGTGTAGATGAACATACCGCCAACCACGACCGTGATAGCTTTAATAACAGCTTCAGAGAAGCCAACGGTAGTAAGCATGATGTTGTAGCTATCGAGCAAACCAGAGTCGGTGGGGATTTCTTCCAGAGGAATAGCTACGCCGACACCGAACGAAGCGAGCAAGTAGAAAACCGCGATTAAGATACCGCCAACGATAACGGCTTTTGGTATTTCTTTCTTAGGATTGTCCATGTCGTCGCTAAAGGTAGAGACAACTTCGAAACCAAGCATATTAAAGATAATGAGCGAGACGAAGCCAAGCCCGGTAAAGTCGAATTTACCGTCGGCGCCAACCATCGGCAGAAAGTCTGTCCAAGAGTTGACAGGATTGGCGCTACCTTGAGAAATCAAAACGTAAATACCAAGTGCGCCAAGACCGGCCATGAAGATGAACTTACAAATCGCACCGAGGTTAGACAGCCAGGCGCTTTGCGAAATACGCAGTACGCCCAAAACGCTCACCAGCACGATGTAGCCAAGCTGAATCGCGAGGATGAGCGGCCAAGTCATCTCGACGCCGAGCATCTGCAAGAGATAAGTGGTGACGAGGTCAGCCAGTGAAGCCACCCAGAGCGGATAGTTAACCCAGTAGAACCAAGCGACACGGCCAGCCCACTTGGGCCCGAAAGCTTTCTTAACCCAGGTATACATACCACCTTCGGAAGGGTATTGCGTACCAAGTTCGGCAGAAATCAAGCCGTAAGGCACGAAGAAGCCGATGAGCATGATAATCCACCAGATGTACTGGGAGTTACCAATCGAGGCAGTTGGCGCAACGGCGTCTCCTACCAAGATGATACAGACTGTGGCGAGTACGGCGCTAAACAGCCTGAATTTAGGTTTTTGTTTGTCTTTTGGCATTATTTGTCCTCCTTATGCCTTTTAGTGTCTTGCAGGGCGCGTAGTAGTAACATGCTTAGGCCTTTTCCTTGGCATGTTTAGCGATTTCATCGAGCGCTGTTTGCGCTACGCCACCAAAATACAAAACCAAACCGCGCTGGGCCGTGAGACGATTCTCGGCCTGGTCCCAGCAGATGGAAGCGGGTCCATCCATGACACTGTCGGTAACTTCTTCGCCGCGCATAGCCGGAAGACAGTGCATAAACTTAACCTCGGGATTACCAGTAGCTGCGAGCATTTCGTCATTGACCTGGTATTTAGGGTAGAACTCGCGCATGTAAACTTCTTTGGGAGTCTCTTTGTCGTAAAGGCCGTACCAAACATCGGTGTAGATAAAGTCGGCACCTTTAAGCACTTCAGGATTATCAGAAACATGAACACTACCGCCGTACATTTGCGTATTAGCACGACCGAGTTTCAGATAATCGTCGTTCAGCCACTTAGCCGGCGGAGCATATTGGACAAAATTCATACCCATTTTGGTCGTAATCATCATGAGTGAAGCACAAACTTGCGTGCAATCACCTGCGAAAATGACTTTGATTTGGTTGAGCGGCTTGTCCTTAGGAAGATGGTCGAAGATAGTGATGATGTCGCCGAGTTCTTGAGTTGGATGATTGTAATCTGACATGCCGTTAATCACTGGAACGGTAGATTTCTCAGCTAGTTCCACAACACTAGCGTGGCGGTCGACGCGCGCCATAATCAAATCAACCATGCGCGATAGGACTTTGGCCGTGTCGCCAATCGTCTCGTGCGCACCGAGCTGAATCGCACCGGGAGCAAGATTCAGCGCATGGCCACCCAGCTGCTCCATGGCAACTTCAAAAGACACGCGAGTGCGAGTGGACTTTTGCTCAAAAATCATGGCTAAGTTTTTATGAAAAAGAGTCTCCAACGTACCGCCAGATTCGATGTACTTGCGAACCGTAGTAGAGACTTTGACCATATCGAGCATCTCGGCTTGATCAAAATCGGTCGTATCGAGATAATCCTTTCTGGTCGGGGTTTTGTGATCTAGTTCATAAGGGTTATACATAAACTTATTATATATGATTCTTAAGATAATCACAAGCAGGAAGTTGAGCGAAAAAATTAACTGAATCAAGGGCGAAAAGATAGGCCGTCTTGATACAACTCGGAGGGTCTATGCTATAATAGGGGCATGGGAATTGAGAGAAGCATGGATGCCGAGAAGCCGCGCCGAGTAATTGATAGTTCGGTAGATGAGGGCGACTTGGCGGAACAAGCCGAGGAGATTACGCTACGGCCACTCAGTTTTGCGGATTATATTGGACAGGAACGACTAAAAAGTAACCTCAAGCTAGCGATTGATGCGGTGAAGAAACGCGACGATGGCACGGCGCTAGATCATGTGCTACTGTATGGGCCGCCAGGGCTGGGCAAGACGACGATGGCAAATATCATCGCGCACGAGCTGGGAGCAAATTTGCGCGTAACGAGTGGGCCGGCGATTGAGCGAGCGGGAGATTTGGCTTCGATTTTGACGAACTTGCAGCCGGGTGATGTATTATTCATCGACGAGATTCACCGTTTGCGCCGGACGGTGGAGGAGGTGTTGTACTCAGCGATGGAAGATTATAAGCTCGACATCGTGATTGGCAAAGGCCCAGCAGCACGGTCGGTGCGGCTGGATTTGCCGAAGTTCACCGTAGTGGGGGCGACCACGCGGACTGGTTCCCTGGCGGGGCCACTACGCGACCGGTTCGGGCTGATTCATCGGCTGGAGTATTATAAGATTCCCGAGATTGCGCGAATTATTACGCGAACGGCGAGTATTTTAGGCACGCAAATTGCGCCGGAGGCCACAGAGCTACTATCGACCCGCTCGCGCTTGACGCCGCGAATTGCCAACCGCCTGACGAAGCGGGTACGCGACTATGCCGAGGTGCACGGTGACGGTTTTATTAGTGCCGAGCTGGCGCAAGGTGCGCTGGATTTGATGGAAGTGGACGACCTCGGGCTGGACCCAGCCGACCGCAATATGCTAGAGCTAATGCTAGAAAATTACGGCGACCGCCCAGTAGGACTGACAACGATTGCGGCACTAACCGGCGATGAAGCGGCAACGATTGAAGATTATTACGAGCCGTACATGCTGCAGCTAGGGCTCATCGAGCGGACGCCACGCGGGCGCTCAGTCACCGCCAAGGCGCGCGAGCATCTCGCCAAAGTGAAACGCGAGATGAAGTAGCCGAACCGCTCGGCCTGTGCTATAATAGGTAGATAAAGGAGAGGAGTTAAAATGAAACAACTAGAAAAGGGCAGTAAGACCTGGAAGAATTTGGAAACTGCGTTTGCGGGCGAATCGCAAGCCTGTGTGAAATACCAGTATTTTGCTTCAAAGGCGAAGAAGGATGGTTACGAGCAGATTAGCGCCATCTTTACCGAGACTTCGGGTAACGAGAAGGAACACGCGAAGATTTGGTTCAAGCTGCTACACGGCGGGGCGATTGCTTCGACGAGTGAGAATCTCGAAGCGGCTGCCGAAGGCGAGAATTATGAGTGGACTGATATGTATAATAACTTCGCCAGGGAAGCGCGCGAAGAAGGCTACGATGAGATTGCCGAGAAGTTTGACTTAGTAGCAGGCGTAGAGAAGGAGCACGAAGCGCGTTACCTCAAGCTGAAGGCAAATGTGGACTCCGATGTGGTATTTAAGAGCGATAAGGTAACGGTCTGGAAATGCCGCAACTGTGGCTACGTCTATACTGGCGAAGAAGCGCCCGAGAAGTGCCCAGCCTGTGACCATCCGCAAGCTTTCTTTGAAATCCGTGCCGTTAATTACTAGAAATTAGCGATATCTTACGAGAATCCCACAGCTGAGGCGGTGGGATTTTTGGTGACACAAAATGGGCTGATTGTAGGAAACTGGTAGTAGTTGCGGGTGCGGCGACACAGACTCGTCGAGGATGGATTTTTAGGATTCGACGACACAAGTGTCGTCGGAGGAGCAATCTTAACAGGGATGGAGAAAAGCTTTCCACGACACATAGGTCGTGGAAAGGTATTTTTAGGCTAGAGGTTTAGCGGGCTAGTTAGTTCCCTATTAGTATGCTCGATAGCCTAGTGGCCCATCTAGGGCGTAGCAATCTCGCCGTTATTATTGCAGACTTGAGCTAAGCCATCGTTAAATTGGGGTTGACTAAACCAGCAGTTGGCCGTAATCCAGAAGTTCTTAGACAGCGAATCTTCGTCATCGCTGCTCAGCTCAACCTCGTACTGCGGGTAAGGAAAGAAGAGGTCGATAGGGTCGAGACGAGATTCGACGCGGCGCACGAGCTGATTGGTGCGACCAGTGGAATCGACACTGATTTGGACACCGGTGAAATCTTTGTGGGTGCCGTCTTGCGCCGACATAGTGACCATGAAATCGGTAGTGGTATTACCATAAGGCAGCGAAGCGACAATGAAGACATTATCGCCAGCGTTAAAGCTTAGGCCATCGAGTTTAACTTGGCAAGCGTACTCGCGCAGCTTGTCACACTGGACGAGGAAGGGAGAATTTTTCTTCGGGTCGATATTGACATTACCGGCAGTTTTGAGATCCGATTGATTAAGGCTAGTGATACCTCTAGACAGGGATGGTAGAAGGACGACAGTGCTGTAGTTCTCGTCGTTATTAGCAGTGCGGAACTCATCCATTCGCATATTGGCACCGACGCGGAGGAGAGTAAGGCTAACGGCAGGAGCGTCGACGGCATCGTTACTAGCGGGCGGGAGCTTGGTGTCAGTATAGTAATTATTATTACCGTCGCCTTGATTGAGCCGAGAGTACCAGCTGAAGCTAATAGTGTTAACCTTGTCAATCTCCGAGTCGGAGCCAGTATTGATGTTGATAGGAATCATGCGAGTGCGAGTGTCGGGCGTAAGGGTGCCGCGATAATCGGGTACGCGGTCGGAAATGGTCACACAGGTGTAGGCTTGGTCGGAAGCGTTGTCGGAGCCACTAGTGCCGGCGTTGGCCTCTTGAACGAGGACTTCGTCAGGATTGAGCTTGCCGTCGGTATTATTTTGATTATAGCTATCGCCGTAGAGGTATGTCGCAAGGCCAATGCCGCCATCACAGTCGGGCTTAAAAATCTTTTGACGCGCAAGGTCGTTACAAGCGTCGCCCGAGCCACCCGTCTCACTCAAGCAAGTATAGTAACGATTGATAGCAGTCTTCGCATCTTCTACGCCCGCCACGGCGGAATCGTAAGCGGAACGGGACAAATCATCATCACTGCTCTGGCCAGCCTCGGACAGAATAATACGCATAAAGCTCAAAGTCACTACACCGAATAGAATCGTGGCAAAAATAACCACATAGAACGACGCGACGCCGCTTTTGGTTGCCTTTTTATTCAAACATAACCTCTTCATAACCTTATTATACACCACTTCCAGTTGTTCGTGCGGCAAAATTGAAACGATTGATACCGCAATAGTTAAAGTTGGAGCCTAAGTCGAGCAGATTACCCGAGCCGTCGCCAGCACCGCCTTGATTGGTGACGTCGCAATAGTCACCGCTACGCGTAACACTAACATCGCCTTTTTCGGTAGCGAGAATGAAAGTACCAGAGAAGAAGGCGCGCAAAGTTACACTATCTTGGGAGATTGGGAAAATCGTGAGTTCGTAAAGATCGAGATCAATATCTTGCTCGCTGGTCTGGAGAAAACCATCTTGCACGTCGCTAATGGTGTTAGGCATGCCGTTAGCAAGCTTACTAATATCAATACTATGGCCGAGATTTAGGTCGTAATTATCGGCCACGCTCACCGAGCAGGCACGATAAGTCCGGTCTTTAAAACGTACAAGTTTAAAATCGCTAAGAGTGTTACCGTTGTTGTATCTAATGGTAAGGCCATTTCCTTCTGGATGCAAGCCGTAGTAGGTGTTCCAAACGTAAGAATAATCACCCGTGCAGAAGATGCCGGCTTGCTGGATGTTACTGTTAGCGTGGGTAATGGGATCTTGATAAGGCGCGGTAAGGTCTTGATAGATAAACTTATAGGCACCGTCATCGAGACAATCGGCGCGGTAGGGTTCAGAAATAGTATTACATAAACTCACACTATCGACCGACGGGGCGGAATTGATGGCGGTCGTCAATTCAGAAACAAGGTTGCGGCCGACGCTGTTGATAGTTTTGAGAGTAAGGCCTTTTTGATACATGGCGGAAATGTTAACGAAAATCGTGGCGATGGCAATCAATAGCAGGCCGATAAAAGCCATAACGAGGGTGATTTCCACGACGGTGAAGCCAGGCTTGGCGTCGGGCGATGTTTTTTTGGTAAACAGTTTTTTGAGCTTCATATTAGGCGCCCTCCGGGTTATAGAGACGTACGACAGCATCGAGCGAAGTTGGCGCGGGGTTATTAGAACCATACCAACAAGTTTCGATGAAGAAGTCGTAGTACTGCGGTTTGTTAGTAGCATTAGTGGTTGGACCCTTCACGCCGACCACCCAGATGCCTTCGACACTAGAGATGCGGGTGTATTTACTGAGCGAGGAAATTTGGTCGGCAGAAGATTCGCCGTTGGCAACATTAGCACTATACACAATGCGGGCGTTAAGCGGAGCTTCTTGGAAGGGGCTATTGGTAGGTTGCGCGAAAATAAGTAAATCACTGGTGAGGCCGCTAAAAAGTTCCCGCGTATTAATCACGAAAGCATTATTCTCGACTAAGAGTTTGTTGTCATCTTGATAAACTTCGTGGCAAGACGAAAGTGGGTATTCGATACTGATTTCATCCCCATCCACGACACTAGGCGAAGATTTGGCGCGGTCAGTAATCTGTTTCCAGATGCCGGCATATTGCTGGCATTTAGCGCCAGCTGGTAAACCCGCGTCATCACACCGAGGAAGACTGAGCTCGGAGATATACGAGCTATGAATAAAACGTAAGGCTTCGGCTTGGCCATTGAGTTCATTACGCGCGGTGACGAGTTCGAGCGAGCGTTCACTGGCGGCGACACCGAGATTAATCATGGAAACTGTAATAATGGCAACCAGCGAGAAAATGGCAAACGAAAACATAGCTTCGATGATGGTATCACCGCGCTTAGTACGGGCAGGGTCGAGCATTTTTAACTTCCGCATCTGCTCTCGCCCTCCGGCAATGTAGCAATGGCCGAGGAATTACGACCGTCTCTGGCAATATCAATTTGACGAATAGTGGTGACGTCGTTGTTCTTGAGACACATTCTAATTTTCTGCGGCTCAAAAGACGCACCGCCGCTTTGTAAATCGTTTTTTAGATTGTCGCTAGCGCTATGGCTATCGGGTGTACATTCGTTTTTGAGATTGTAAGTTTGTTTAGAATAGACCGTGTGTACGGTACCAGAACTGGGCGTACGCGCAATGATAATGGTGCCCTTAAACTGATTATCGGGGTTGCCGCCGTCGTCAGCAGATTGCTGGATGGTCGATTCCCAAAGGGGCTCGTAGACTTCTACGGTGCTCGGAGCAGTCGTGCCGTCGGGTCTATATTCGCCGCAATACAGCGCAGCCTGAGTCTCAGGTGCGGCAAGTTCTTGTAGGAAGGTAAGGTTGCTAGCTTGATGTACTGGCTTTGCGGAGCCGACCAGCGTGGCTGAGTAGACGCTACGATTCTCGCTAGCATTGCCGTAATCTTCACCGAAAACGATAACCTTGCCGAGAATCGCTTGCTCGTCTGAGTTGCCATAACCGAGTGACTCGGGGCTAATCACTTCACTATATTTGCGACTAAGGTACTCCGAAAAGCTCCGCAAGGAATCGGTGTAGCGCTGGCGAGCGATGGTTGAGAAGGTGCCGCCAAGCATACCGAGGAGCATCATGCCGGTAATAGCCAGCACCAGCATCACTTCGATAAGGGTGAAGCCAGATTTTTCGGCTGGTGCGGCTATGGCGGTAGGTTGAGTAGGAACGTGCTTAGGCATCATAACTAGTACCTCGGTGGGAGTTCACGAGTATACGATTCGGTATAGCTGGAGTTGTAGCGACCGGCTTGAGCGTAAGCCCAAAGGTAAGTGTTAGCGGAGAGATTGAAGACTTCACCAGTGAAGCTGCGCGGGTCGGCGCCAGAACCATCAGTAGACGAGACGTAATTATTGTCTGAAGTATTATTATTTATAGCACCATAGGCGATGGGGTCGGCGCCAGCTGTACGGTTGAGCTTGAGTTTCTGCGCAATGACAGGGCCGTTGACAGTAAGTTGTTTAGAACATCTCGTATTTTGCGTCCAGCCAGTGACGTAGGCCTCGGTGCTGGAGTCGAAGGCTCCGCAAGTATTAATCTCGTTATCAGCAATCAGCCAAGCGTCAATACGCGTAACATTCTCGGCGATTTCGATATTATTAGCGTGAATGATAACTTGAGGAAGCCGGTAAATACTACTGATAGGATTATTAGTAACGATAATATCGTCGGTAATAGTCAACGTGCCTGAGTGGTCATAGATACGAGTATCAGTAATATTTTTTTGCCCAGAAGGGTTATCGTTGAGGACGGTAACGTCGGTGTGATTACCAAACAAGTATGTACCTAAGCGCGAAACAAAGGAGCTATTACCGTTGACGCCCGAATTACCGAGTGTGTCGCTGCCGGCATTATTTGCAATGGTAAGCGGCGAGTTTTCGAGAATATCTCCGCTTAGTGAGCCCTTGAAAGCGTAGGTGCCGCCTGATGCGAAGCCGTAGTTACGTTTACCAACAACGGCAAGGTATTCAGTCCATGAACCAAAGGTACGATTTGGAGCAGTCCTAGCTTCTTCGCCGAGGCTACCAGCTGGAATATAGCGTGAAGCAACCGAGGTTTTAATGCCACCGCTAGTGAAGATTCCACCGTTCCAGAGCGAAGCAGAAGGTTTCTTGGCGATAGTACGACAGGCGGCATCGTAGTTCGTCCAATAGACATCGCCGTCTTTAGTCCACTTCTCTGGTATATCGCCACGGCTGTGAGTGATACCTGACCAAGCCTGCCAGCCAATTCCGAAGGCTGTGCAATATTTATCACCAACCTGGTCGGGAACTTTGACAGGGTATTGCCGGTCTTCATCAAATTTAGCGATGGTAGAATCTGTGGGGTAAGGCTGGGTAGATTTTTCTTTAATAACACACGGTTGGCGAAGAGCACCTATCTTTTCAGTATACCATACGCACGGGTCTTTGGTGGTGCGGTCTAGATTGGGCTTATCGTCATCGAGAATATTACCTTTAGTGATGGTGCCATCGCCAAGTGGACTAGTCACTGCGGGCTGGAAGACGACCGATTGCCACTCAACAATCTGACGAGTTTTATAAGCTACAGCTGTGGCGCCCCAACCGATTGTGGAAGATTCACCAGCAAACATAGGCTGAGAGCTGCTAGAGCTGAATGAATCAATATACGGACCTTCAGGATTGTTACCATTTGGGTAATCCGGATCTTTAGGTCGGGTCACTTCGATACAGGCGGTAGAGGAGCCATCTTGGTTATTGCCGTCGCCAATGATATATTCAGTTCCATCTTCAGTCGTATCGATTGGATTGCCGTCTTCGTCGTAGGTTGTGGTAGTCTTGGTCTTTTGAGTAACGTTAATGCGGCTCGGGTTATAGGTGATTTTTTCGCATACGCGCACCGTCTGGCCGAATTGCAAATCTTTAATCTCGACGTTTTCTGAGACGGAGACGGCTTCATTCTTCTTACCGGTCTCGCCACCGTCATGGTAGAGATTTTCTTTTTTGGCACAAAATTCTTGTTGACCAAACTCTTTAATTATACTCGGCTCGACCGGGAAGCTATTAAAATCACCGCCATCGATACTCAGCTGGCCAAAGCGTTCTACGCCATATTTAGTGCATAGCTTGTCTAGTGGAAGGTCATCGCCTTCTTTGAGTTCTACTTCGTTGTGATTCTCGTCTTGCAATTGCCAGTACAAATTGTGCCAAAAGTTAAATTTGATATGGTCGCTATCGGTACTTAAGTGAACAGTGACCGTGTCATCATCGGCTTTAATATCGGATGTGCCAATATGGTCTTCGGCTTTGCCAAGTATACCTTCTTGGTCGTCAGGAACCTCAACGGTAGAGGTGGACAAGAATTTGACGCTCATCTCTTCTTCGTCGACGTCTTCGGTAGGTGGCGGGGGAGTGCTGCTACGAGTAATATTTATACACGCATACGATTCTCCAGAACCAGAAGAATTTTTGTCGTCCATATAGTAGGTATCGCCACTCTTCTTCCAGGCTATGGTTTTCTTCTGATAGTCAATATACGAACAGACCCTAGCAGTTTGACCGTTCTTGTACTTTGTCATGTCGACGGTATAGTGACTGATACCGACTTGACCGTCGTTCTCTTTTTTACCACTATTACCTTCAACGTGCATCTTACCCTTTTGGCTATGGTTCTTTGCCTCATTATACCAGATAACCTCCTTGCTATTGCTGTTACGCACATCACTGAAAGTAGCCTGCGCAGTCACATTGCTACCATTTTCTTTCACTGTAGTATTCCAGACCGTGATAGCATCACCGACTTTCCCTAGAGAACTTAAGTTACTGCCTTTTTCATAGACAAGACGATGATAGAAGTCGATATCGACATAATCTTTTTCAGTTGTCATATTCGCTTCAGCGTGACCATCTGGGCCAGCATTATAGCTATTAGCTCGATGTCCCGTGGTTGATGCTACGGAATAGGCTATAAAGTTTGTATCAGACGGATTGATAAGTTGGTCCTTATTCCAACAAAATGCAGAAAGGGATTGCCATCTTTCTTCCGAGTTCTTATATCTGCTATCAAGTATATTGCCGTCATATGGTTGCCCGAGCCTCTTCCTCTCCAGAGCATAGTTGTAAGCTCTCTCAAACTCATTCCTAACGTAGTTCCAAGCCAAAGAACCGCCCTCGCTTTTACTTTCTCCATTGGGTCGAGCTGCTGACTTACTGGAAATCCTAACCGCGGCGCCACCCGGCGTACGACCAAACGGTGGTTCTGTCTCATAAACATTGAGTAGACCTACTTGATAGCCTAAGCTGCCTGCAGTCGGATTCCACCCGCTATATGCCCATACGGATGGTATATAAGCCTCGCGACCAAGGCGAAAATAATAACCACCGAATTTTTTACATCCCTCAATCACCCCACCAGTTGTTGCTTCACCATTCCCAGCTATAACGATTCTGTCACTATTTGCCTTATAATAGCGCCAGGTTACGCCATAGCAATCATCCTCGTATGTATACGTAATGCTCGCGTTCGCACAACTTCCACCGGTGCCTGGAGGGGATTGAGTAACGCTGCCGCCAGAAGCATTGGCCTGAAAGCGCCCAAAAAATATCGGGATACTAAAACTGAGCACTCCGCTAACAATGAAGGCGACCACACAAAATAATACGGTAACTTTAACTTTATTTTTCATTATTATACTCCTCCACCGCTTCCACCAAGCTCTTGATGATATTCGTAGCCTTTCATAGCGTATTCATTAGCGACCTCTTCATTCCCAGTAACGGCATAAACATAATACATAGTGTCATAGTACATTACTTTTTGCGCTAGGTCGTTGAGTGTTTCTGGGTCAATATCACTTAACGCTTCGATTGTTTCGTAGTATAACTCGTGACTAAAGTAGAACATTCCTTGCGCTAGTCTTACCTCATTAGAGTACTTCTTGCCACTTGGTTTCTTAAGAGTCCCCTCGACCATTTTACTGACATCTTCGAGCTGCTCTGTCGGAGTCCCAAGATGCTGATTATAGAAGTTTTGTAATTGATCACTGTAGGCAAAGATATCTTCCATAGTGCTGCCTAAAATATCTGGCGCATCAATAGCGGCTTTATTATTCAGCGTCACAATTAGCATAACTAGCCCCCACAAAGCGATACCAATCACGGCAGCGCTACCAAACAAGACTACAAAAGGCGTGGCTTTCTCGCGCTTCTGGTTGCTAGCTTGTTTTTTTGCTTGGCGCTTACGGTTCTGCGCGGCAAAAGGATTTTCTTGGCGATGCGCCCAACGCCCAATTTTCGAGCTCTCAAACTGAACCTTGCGCTCAGCCTTCCCAGAGCTGGTAGTTTTATCTTGTGGAGAATTGCTCATGCTTATATATTAGCACAATTTTTGCAAACATAAAAGTAGGTTTAGAATTATAAACCGAATAAGAAGGCCATCCACTGCTCGAGATTGCTCATGGTGGTAGTAGCGAGTTCGGATTCGGTGTCGTCGGATTGATTCTTGTGCTTGTTGCGTGCTTGTTCGGAATTATCGGGTAGATAAATCATGGTTTCGCCAGGCAGAATTTTATTTTGGTAACGGCGCGCGGCCAATTCTTGATACTCGGGGGAGCGATAATAGTCGTTCTCAAGCTCAAGCGTATCGACTTCGAGCTCAAGCAGGGCTTTCTCGCGCTGGCGCTCCATCAGCTCCTGCGCCAAAGTCCAGTTGCGCGACATCGAGTCGATAGACCCCCACGTCCAAGCCAAGCAACAAATCGCCGCCACCAGTAGCACCATATTCTCAAACGTAAAAAAGTTATGTTTGAGCCGATACTTCCCTTGTCGAATTTTAGTCTTCAACTCGCCCATGGTAATATTGTAACACAGATAAAATGAAGTGCTAAAATTGGCGCTACTACTGAAGCTCGCTATTCCGCAAAATTGAAAAGTTTTTAAAATTGCGGAATAGAGCTGAATATGGGTAGCTTGGCGAACCCCATTTTCCCCTTCTCGTTATAAAAAAATAAGACTCGACGTCTTATTTCTATGGTGAGGGCGGTTGGGTTCGAACCAACGACCAAGCGGTTATGAGCCGCCTGCTCTAACCCCTGAGCTACGCCCTCAACTATACAGACAAACCGCTCATGCGACTTATCTTTTTAATAAAGTACAAAAGTTTTTGCTCAGGGTTAGAGTGGTAATGCCGCCTGCAATCTTTGACTATACTCGGCGACAAGCGCCTCGTACGAGCCCCTGAGCTACGCCCTCAGTTAATAATATATATTATACCACACTTTTGCTCGTAATCGGGGCGTAGTTACTGTTACACTGCCACAGGCGCCGTTTCTACTCCGCAATTTTAAAAATTTTTCATTTTTGCGGAATAGCGGTAGATTAGAGTTTAGGGCTTGCGGTGTTGCGAGTAATACGCCAGCCTAACGCGCAGCTCTACGGTACCGGCTGCTTTACATCTAAAACAGGCCGAAACCGCGGAACCCCAAAAAGCCCCTCTAAGAGGGGCTTTTTGTACTATGGAGCGATCAACTCGCAACCGTTTTTCAAATCTGAGCTAGGGTGGGCTAAGTTAGATTTGAGTTCGATTAGCGCAAGCTGCGGCGGCTAGCAATGTAGTAGCCAGCAACGGTCACAATTGCACCAGTGGTGATAACACCACCAACAATGCTTTCTGGACCAGTCTTTGGGAGCTCTTCTGGAGTTTTTTCGCAGACTTTGTTAGTCATAACGGTAGCGTAATCAGTTAACGCTTCATTGTTAACGGTACCCTTACCCCAGTTGACTAATGTGTTCAAACCACATTCGAGTTGTTCGTCAACTACTTCTGCGGTGAAACGGATGTAGCCATTGGAGTTCTTACCGTAAGTACCGATGTTGATACCTTGGTTGAAAAGGTTGTCATCGAGGGCGGCAAGACCATCTTTGTGGTTAGCGTTGTAAAGCTTAATGGTACCAGGGACATAGCGCAAACCAGCAGGAAGAATATCACGAATCATGACGTTCTCTTGGCGGTTGCCATTTTTGTCCAAGTTCTTGTATTGGATTTGGAACTCAACCTTGTCGCCAATCTTAGCGTCAACGTTGTATTTCCATTCCTTTTCACCAACTAGACGAACTTGTTTCTGAACCATATAGCTTGGATACTCGGCTTTGACCTTGATGGTAATCACCTGGTCATACTCAAAACAGCCTGGGATTTTACCATCACCAGCTTGGGCGGAACCAATCAAGACACCGTCTTGGTTGGTTTCAGACTTGATGATGTTATCGCTAAGTTGTTTATCAGAAGCCTTGGCATATTTGTCAGCGTAGGTATTGTTATTAATCTCGGCAGAACCGGAAATGTAAGTCAACTTAAAAGCTTTGTCGCTAGTAAAGTTGATATAATCCCAGTACGAGTTTGGCGTAGCATTACTAGAAGTAATGAAGCCGTTAATCTGATGGTGTTTAGCGTAAGTATTAAGCTCTGGCAAAGCAAAGGCTACGCGAACGTTCTCAGCGGTAGCAGCTTCTTTACCAGGGTTGTTGTTGTGGACATAAAGACGCACAACGTAAGTTTTACCATCTTCAACGGTGATGTCGTTAGCTTGATAGCTATTTTGGTCGCCATCCTCAGGACGAGCAGAAACGAAGTTCTTTTCGTCACCAAGCACGCCATCACTGATAGAGTTGAAGACGATAGTGTCGCCTAAAGCACCATTATTGATTTCGTCAATAGTGTAGCTAGGACGGCCTTGTTCCCCACTGCTGTCGCCCCAAGCTGACACCAGCGATGGAGCAACGATGTTACTTGCTAAGCTAGCCACACCGGCAGCCACAGCAAGCGTACTTTTGATTGCTTGTTTCATAATTAATCTCCTCTCAAAAAGATTATTTATTGATATATGCTTAATAAAGTTAATAGTTAGTATTCTGGTCCAAATTGTTAAACTCCATCGATAATTTAATCCCAGCCGAATCATCTCAAACACAATCAGATACTTAGCGCGATATCATGGGTAATCCCCAGGGGCCGAAGCCCCCAGGGAAAAGGTACGTCCCATAATTAATATGGAAAGCGTATCAAAACGCTATATAAAATCTAGCTCTTCAAAACTAGGAAATTGATTAGAAGTCCAGTTCAAAGTCGCCGCCGTCATCGACAACTTCATCCGATGGCTTATTGCCACCCTCCCATTGACCACTATTGTCAATGTTGTCGGGCTTTTGCCCGGGATTATCACCACCGTTAGTATTACCGCTCGGTCCAGAGACCGAGTTGGGATTCCCTCCCGTACCTGTACTTTCGTGTGAATTGCCGTTACCGGCGATATCGATATTTGATCCGCTGCCACCTTGATTGGGCAGGGAGACGGGTGGTGGAGGCGTAGGCTGGATGTGACCGGTTCCAGAACCGCTCGGGTTTTTACCGGTTTCGGCAGTGTTACCTTGATTGATAGTACTATCGTTCGGGTCTTTCGGGGGTTTTGGAGTCGGCTTAGGTGTAGGCTTGGGCGTCGGTTTCGGCGTCGGCCTAGGTGTCGGTCTTGGAGTTGCAGTCGGGGTCGGAGTGGGTGTAGGCGTACTCGTAGGAGTAGGCGTAGGGGTCGGCGTGCTAGTCGGAGTAGGCGTAGGGGTCCCAGTAGGTGTAGGAGTCGGCGTACCCGTAGGAGTGGGCGTGGGGGTCGGTGTGCCGGTAGGCGTAGGTGTCGGAACTGGAGGCGGAGTGGGTATATCAACGACAGTAGTCGGTGGCGGAGGTGTAGGTTTGGCCTTACCTTCGTACCGCGCTAGACGTTGGTCGTGCAGATTGATACTGTGGTTAGAGAACACACTCTGAGTCGGATTGTCGGGGTTTAGATACCCAAACAAGAAAGCCGACTCGGCCAGCTGATAATCCGGTTTCTTAGTGCGGATTTCGGCGGGTTTGGCCTTCGGATTCTTAAGAGTCCAGTTGACAGATGTCATTTGGTCAGTCTCACCATAGAAGGTGAGGTAGTCAACCAGTTTGGCAAGCCGGACACCTAGATTAGCCCAGGCCTGACGGACGTAGCGGACAGTTTTGCCATCGACGACTTTATCTTCTAACAGATAGTCGAGGCCGATAACATTAGAACCTTCAGCAGCGGTAGGAATCGCATTAAGCTCAACCTGAGACCACCGTGAATAATCCTTGTCGCCCGGCTGGACCTGTTTGTAAGTCCCGGCATACATGGCATTCAGGATTTCGAGATTGTCTTTAATCCAAGAGTTTTTCTCGGTGACAGCAGGAATCTCACTGAGCACCTGCAGCCACATGTCACCAAAGACGGGATTACGAATAATTTCGTCCTTGACGAGATGATGGAACTCACGATTGACCTTTTCGCTTTCGTCAGCGTCCAACTTCCCTGCCAGGCGAGCGCGATATTTATCACGCAGTTCGGCCGGGATGGGGAACATCGGGCCATCATCATGACCGCCGCCAGCCGCACGGATGGCTTTGACACGCTCCGCTTCGCGACTAGGCATGGAATCATCAATGAAGGCGAGATCGAACAAGGCTAAAGCCTTTTCTCTTTCCCCGTTAGCGAAAGTAATCGCCGGGAAAGTGCCGTCGTACTTGACGTAGGTGGCGAGAGAACGCATCGGGTCTTCCGGTTCGGAAGCGGTAGCGTCCTCAGCACCTTGCTGATTAAGCGGCTGATTGAGTGAACCAACTCTAGTGCCGGCATTAACGGCACCAGTGACAAGCTCAACTAACTCAGCTTCGGGCTCGGTCTGTGCTGCCGCAGCGAGCGGCAAGGACGATACCGAGAGAGCAATGGCTCCGCCACACAAAATGAGGCTAAGGACCATAGCACTGGCGCGACCTTTGAGACAACGCCGAGCTCCAGAGTGCTTATTCCGGTAGGCGAAAGCCATAGCGAAACGCACCGCGAGCCAGGCCGCCAAGATAGTAGTAGCTATCAAGGCGATGTTTTTCCAGTACATCATGAGGCCGGCAAATGCGGACTGAGGCCCGATAAGGGCAAACAGCACGAAAATTGCGCAGGCGACGATGCCTAGAATGGTCAAAGTAGCGCGACGCCGAAGCATGCGCTGAGGGTCGTTACTGTACTGCTTAGTCTTGTAACCGACAATCCAGCGGATTCCAAAGAACAGCGAAAGTACGCCGGTCAGAACCGCGCCGATAAGCGGCCAGTTAGCTGTAATCCAATCAAACATGGTATTACCTCCTGTAATTTAAATTGTTTTTATTTAAAAACAAGAACAGGGGGTACCAAGCCCCATTCTTGTGAGAAACGGGGTGGAACACTAGAACCTATAGCATTTTGACTTATATATACACAGATACATGGCAAAGCATTGTATCTGAGATGATTCGGCTGTAAATGGACCTCTGGCGAGACTGCTCCCACAATCTTTCCAGACTAATTCCATTGTAGCACACATTGTCAAAAAAGTCAAGTATAAAATGCTACTTTTAGCGTAATTAGTAAATACTTTAGCATAATCTCTATAAAACAGAGGTAGTTTGACGGTTTTGGAGCGGGTATTTCCCCACTTTTATCGCTTGTGCTATACTGTTTATTATGTTTATGCTTATTTTATAACATTAGCTTTTTATAATAATTATGTTAAAATACGGAAAATAAAGCGAATTTGAATATTTTTAGACAATTTTGGGCTGTCCTAGCACAGCTTCGAGCTATGCTGGGGTGATTTTAAGGAAGTTTGGGTGATTTTTGATGTTGTGGGGGTGATTTTGAGCGATTTTAGAGGATTTTCAAGTAAGACAAACCGCCCCAAACTGTCTGGGGCGGTGCGCGAAGGAGGTTATCGATAACATGCCACCCCCTTCCGCCAAATGTCTACCTGAAGCAGGTTAGGATTTGGGCTGAGGGGCAGGCGGGGCGGCGAACTTCTGAGCGGCCAAGGCTTCGGCGCAGTGCTTGAGAAAGATGTCACGGTCACCCGGCTTCAACGTAGCGGCAATCTCCGCAATAGTGTTGCCGGCACCAGGCTGGGGCTGAGGTTCCGGCTCAGGCTCCGGCTCTGGTTCGGGCGTGGCAGCAATGATAGCATCAATCTGATAGTAGAAGTCTGCTATCAGCGCCGTGTTGAGGGCGTCGCTAATCGGGATGTCGCGGCTCAACTCGCCACCATCGTCATAACGCTCGACGACATACTCGGCGGCACGATTACCATCGGCATCCACGGCCACCAGGCTGTTGATATACTCTTTGACCGCTTGCGGGGTCGTGAGAGTGTTCTTCAGCTCGCGGTAATACGTCGACAAATCTGCTACCCTCTCGTCCTCAGGCAAACCCTCGGCCAGGAAGCGCAGCCCGAGAAAATAGTCGCCACACGGCACGGTGTCGGGAGTGATTTTACACTCCGGCTCGGGTGCGGGTGCGGCTTCGGGAGCTTCAGCAGTAGAAGCAGCAGGCTCGGGAGCGGGCGTTTTGGGCGCCTGCTCAGCGGTAGCAGTTTCGCGAGCGGCCTTTTGCGACGGGCTCTCCATCAATGCGGACAGTTCATCAAGGCTCGGTTCCTCTGTGGGATGCGGCTGCGGCTCCGGCAACGTTATACCGGGCTCGTCATTCGTATCACCGTCCTCATCACCCCAATTGAAGAAATCGTTATCGTCAGAATTGGGCGCTGGCGGGTCGTAAGGGTTGTAGGTGGGCGCGGCGGGCTGGATGGATTCGGCAGTTTCGGATGTTCCTTCCCTAAAGTTGTCACCGAAGAAACTTCTGATAGCTTTACGAATTTTCGGCATAATGATACCTCCTAAAATGTAAAATACGTGGATAACGCCGGATTGACGTAAGCAATACGACGTGCCAATACTTCCATTGTAGCATACCATAGTTATTTTGTCAAGTGTTTTATCATAGATTTAGCATAATCAACAAAAATATTGCTCGATATTTTACAAAATAACGCCGTAATTATTGCCAGAATGTAGCAAAAGCACCCCATAGGACAGGGGCGCTGAATGCAATAAGCGGAGAAGTAGAAATTATGATTGAAGTTCTTGGGAAAGTTTGTCAAGTGCAACGATGCCAGCTTTCAGGGCGAGCGTCAAAAGGTCTTGGCGGTCTGAATAAGTGCGTTCGGTGCGGGAAATTTCGCGGATGAGCTCGTCGACGAGACGGTTGTAGGCCTGGACTTTGTTGCCGTCGCGAGCAGGGTCGAAGTTACTAAGTTGGACGATAGCCTCGCTCGAGACGCCGATAGCAGCCAAGGCGGCCAGAAGAATCGCCACGAGATAGGCGAGGTTGGCGGCGCCGGTCGGCTCGTTGGAGTGCTTGCCGGCCTGCATGTGCATGAGGCTGCTCATAAACATCGGAATAACGTTGGCAACGTCGCAAATGGCTAAGCTTCCCTCTTTGGTCGAGAAATCGAGCTTAGAACGGCGAGCGTTGCTGGACGAGTAGGCGAAGTCCCTTAAATCTTCGAGCAGCTGGGCAGGGTCGGGCAGATGGCGGTCGGCGCCGGGGCGAGCGTTGGCGATAAGCCCACAGAAGGGGTCTTCGGCCTGGACAGGCGAGACACTGTGCGAAGAGACGGGAGGCTCAGGGGTGGCGGACGGTTCGTTACGGTAGTGCTTGGCGGCCTTAGGGTTCCTGTTGAACATTTTACTTCCTCCTAGAATGTACTTTAACCGAATCGGAACGATTGAGATAACTTTTTAATAATATCATATAAATCTCTGGAGGTCAAGCAGAATCGAGAGCGGGAGCAGGACGAGTTGCGAGCGCAGCTCGGTATAAGGGGAAGTCAAAGATGAGCTATTCCCTTTTGGCGGGAAAGGTGCTATAATGAGGTGGGTCTGGTGGGATTAGCTCAGATGGTTAGAGCGTCTGATTGTGGTCCAGAAGGT
>CAYODP010000009.1:0-29698 GCA_964402815.1 uncultured Candidatus Saccharibacteria bacterium
TTGTACACAGTCTATCTTACAAGCATAACCAACAACACAATTTTGGTATTAGCCCCCCGATAGCTTTAGATATCGGGCAACGGAATCACCTGAAAATAAAAACGAGCCTACGGCTCTTTTTTATTTCATGGTGATTCCGGCGGGAGTCGAACCCGCGATTTTCTGGATGAGAACCAGACGTCCTAGACCACTAGACGACGGAACCATATTTATATTTTAGCACATTTCTCACCAGAATGGAACCCTCATTCTCAAAAAGGCGAACCCGCCCCGCTCGCCTTTACTCTAGCTACTGTGTTGTGCCAGGAGCTTCCGGTGGGGTATTTCCGCCTTCCTCTGGCTTTTCTCCATCGCCCTCTTCCTTTTTAGGCATATCAGCCTGGCATTCATCACATTTACCATCCCCATCAGCATCTACATGTTCATGCGCCGGCGGCGTTGGTTGTTCTGGCGGCTGATAATTCGGGTCTTTCTCCCCGCATGCACATTTACCATCCACAAATATATGTTCATGCGGCACCGTCACCTTAAACGTTGTATAAACGCCGCTATTCACATCGCGCACTCGCACTGTCGCTTCACCTTCCGCGCTCGCCGTACACGCAATCTGATTCTTCTCACCCACCGAGCAAGCCACTTTGTCTTCGCCTTTCAGTACATTTACCACTAGGGAATAATCCGCCGACGAAGGCAAAACCGTCACGCTAATTTCCGTCGTCCCTCCCGCCTTCAAGGTCAAGTCTCGCACCGACAACGACGTTACTTTTGTTTGCGGCTTGTCCTCTTTCTCGTCGTCCTTCTTATCGTCTTCTTTTTCGTTATTCGCCGAATTACTACCATTATTATTGTTATTATTGTTTTGGTTATTATTCGGACGATTATTGCTCGGCGTAGCGTTCTTAATCCACTTCGCCTTTAGAGTCATATCTTGCGTCACCGGCTCATCAAAATCATAAACCTTGTCGTTGTAATACCAATCATCAAAAGTATAGCCAGCTTTGCGCGGCGTCGTTGACAAACGCAATTTCGAGCCCTTCGCTAGTTCAATCTCATCAATCTTCGAGCCGCCATCCGTATCAAACTTCACCTTTACGATTTCCGTGCCTTCGTTCGCACTCCACCTTGCCACCAAAGTCGTGTTCTTATATAACCCCGTCGCAAAATCAAACGGGTCGCCCTCCAGCATCCAACCTTCAAAGCTAAAACCTTCTTTCGTGGGCGCTTCCGGCTGTTTCACCGTGCGGCCACACACGATTTCCGTACCTTCTACTTGTGTACCACCGTTCGACTCAAAATGCACCGTGCACATATTTTTGCCCCCGCCAAAAATCCCAATACACACAAATCCGATAATCGCCACCACTGCCGCTACCCCCACACCAATCAGCATCGACTTTGACTTCGAAAACCGCAAATCTTCATCATTTGGTGAATTATTTTTTGCATTCTGCGAATTAGTTATTGCCGTAGCTCGCACTGTCGCCCCGCTCGCACCATTCGGTCGCACCGGCCGCCGCGAACGCGGCACCATCCCCGACATCGACTTTCCATTCGTCCGCACTACATCATCATGCAAAGCCGACCGGCTCGCCATCAAAGCTAACTCCGGGTCTACATTACGACCAGCCTTACCCGCACCCGCTTGACCAACTTTAGTACTTTCCAAAATCTTCACTTGCGGCTTCGTCGTCGCCGGCAACCTCACTAGAGCCTTCGAAGTTGATTTCGGCTTCGGCTTCATCTCTTTATCTTTTTGATTCACTGGCACCTTTGTACCCGCCGCCTTTTTCGTAGAACTCAGCGACTTTTGCGTACTCTTCGCTTCGGGCTTGGCCGCGCTCTTACTCTTAGTACTCATTTTTACTCCAACACTCTGTGCCCCTTGCGCCAGCTCTCGCCGCACGCTCACTTGCTTTTCTACATCCAAGCTCCGACCATATTTTTTCTGGCCCGCTGGACTTTTGTCACTAGATCTCGCAGTTTCAGTGGCATCTGGTTTGTTAATAATAACTTTGCCCATTGCATTTATTATATCACGTCGTCTTCCAAAAAGAAAATAATTATGCTTAGAGTTTATCTAGTAGAAAACAAAATAATTAAAAAATTAAATTTTATTTCGTCGCCGCCGTCACGGTAACTTCAGTAGCATAAGTATCGGCCGGTAATGATGGACTGATTGATATGCCTACGGTAAATTTATGAGTTTTAGAATTATTACTTGTTGTAAGTGTGCTATAGAATGGACTTGGTGTAGTAGTAATAGGGTCATATAAACCAGATTTGTTTAGTATGCCCCAAGCATCATTGCCTGGTTGGACAGGGTTACTGGTAGAAACAACTGGAATATAGTTATTAGAGTTTTCTTTACTAATTAATCTTGGTTCTTTAGCACTTAATAATACATCGTAATCACTATTACTAGTTACAGTTGCTTCGATTGTTCCGGTAGCTATCTTATCAGCTTCTGCGGTAGCTGTAACTCCATCGGAAACATCAAGAGTAATAGTTGGAGTTACGTTTACTGTGATACTACCATCTTTGGAGCTGGGTGGAATGGCTGGGGCTTCGTTAGGTTCAAGACCACCTGCTGCGACGCACCGCACGGAGAAGCCGCTATCGCGATTACTATTGCTATCTGCTGGGTAAACCTCACTACTACTAAAGAGTAGGCTATATGCGTAATCTGGACTACGCAAGTATCCTGTGCGTGACCAATAAGCGCCGCTCGAGCCAGCATAGGCGAGGCCATCGCCGTAGACGGTACCGGCAGCTGGGAAGAACGCGTCAGCTGAGTTATAGCCAAACCTTCTACCTGTGTATCCGCTTGTACTAGTACCGTTAGTAATTAGACTTACATTACTCTCCCAGCTTCCGCTGTAAGCCGTGTTAAGTAGAGTATAAGTGCCAATATTCGTATCATCGTTCGATGGTAGTCTCCAACCTTTCGGGCAAATACTTGAAGGCGCATCCCCAGAATCCGTACAAGTTCCTGCTGTTGCCGTACACCAAGAGTAATAGTTCCCATAGGCTGGTTTCCAGGAACCGCCGCTAGCCACCCTCATGCCGGTATGACCCTCTGCCATATTCTGTGCAGTTTTGGCCGTGTCCCAGTTGTTAATCGTATTCCCAACTGCCTTGTTAGCCGGTACTGTATAAGCACTTACATCGCTATCGCTACTTTCCAATTTAGTTCCACTCGGCAAACGTAAGTTCTCTAGCATCCAGCAATTCCCATCTCCCAGCTTTGCTACGCGATAGGTATCACTTCCAGTGCCACCACGTTTATCGATTAGGGTAGCAACTGTTAGTGTTTCGCTACCATTTGGCGTAGGAGTATTGGAGCAAATCTGTTGGTTCATCTCTTGCATGTAAGTAATATCAGAGATAGTCCTGTACTCTTTAGAAAAGTCTTCTGCGGCATAAGTCTCTGAACTTTCTCCAAAACCTAAAACCCTACTACAATAACTAAAAAGGAGAGCTCCAGAAACAAACAATGTTCCTATTGCAATTAATACTTTATAAGGTTTATGTATTTTTAGCATGGAGCCCTCCTTTTCGGTTAAACACCCGCCCGAGCCACCAATAAAAACGGCACCGTAGCAGGTGCTTAATCCCAACAACCAGTGTAGTATACAATTTGAATAATCGTACTTTCTGATTGGCTACGATGCCGTTTCCAAGTGCGATAAATCCAAATTCTATACTACGACCAGACACTAAAAATCCGGCGTTGAGATTAAGCACTTTTATTGTAACTAACTTTCGCCGCAAAAACAAGCCCCTTTCTCGCTTACGCTCATCTAAATTTCGCTAAAATTACCCTAACCTTGCCTCGCAAACACTTTTTCTCTCCCTTAGCCCCACATTTATAACTTTTTATCATGCTAGCGCTTGCTATTTCAGAGCGCTTTATGCTAGGCTGAGAGTAAGGACGAAAAGTCCCCAGACATAACAGCTTTTTGCCTTTTGAGGGTGGAGTAGAAAGGAGGAAGCGTGAGTAGACTTATACTTCATATTTGTCTTTGGTTCTACTGTGCCTATTGGCGCCTGAGAATCAAATTTGCTTTAGTTCGCAAGAACTAAAGCAAAACTCATTCAACTTAATCCTATTCTAGCAAAATCATTTTATTATGTCTATACTTTTCGTCCGATTTTTGCGTTTTTACCATTTTTGTGCTAAAATAAACTTATCATGAAAAAGCTTCCCATCGTCGCACTTATTGGTCAAACCAACGCCGGTAAATCCAGCCTGCTCAACCGTTTTGCACATAAGAACATCGCTATCGTCGCCCGCGAAGAGGGAACTACTCGTGATAACGTCATGGCACGCATCGACGACCGCTTTCTACTCATTGACACCGCCGGTCTCAAAGACCCCGAAGACGATTTCGAAGCCGGCATCCAAGACCAAATCGCTGACGCCATCGAAAGTGCCGATTTAATTTTGCTCACGCTTGACAGCTCGCACTACCCTGATTACAAAGACAAAGACATCGCCAAAAAAGCCCTCAAATCCCGCAAACCCGTCCTCTTATTACTTAACAAATCCGACCTTGGTGACAGCCTCCCCGATGTCGAATTTCTCCGTCTTGGCATCAAACCCGACCGCACTTTCCGCGTTTCCGCTACGACTGGACAGGGAATTAAAGACCTCAAAAATGCGATTCTGCAAGAACTAGTAGCGCCCTCTGCCGACGGTAGCCTAAAGCGCAGTCGCCCAGAAACTTCAGAATTTTCTAGGAAAAGTCAGCGCGAAAGCTCGTGGAACTTTTCCGACAGCTCCGCTGTAGAAAATTCTGACGTTTCTTGGCGCGACCAGCCAGCTACAGAGGCGGAGAGCGCTACTCACCTAAAGCTCGCCTTAATTGGCCGCCCCAACGTCGGCAAATCTAGCTTGTTCAACTCCCTCGGCCGGAAGCAACAAGCCCTCGTTAGCTCTCGACAAGGCACTACGCGCGACGTTAATCGTGTCGAAGTACGCTATCACGGTCGCACTCTCGAAATTCTCGACACCGCCGGATTGCGTAAGCCTGGCAAACGCGAAGTTGGTATCGAGAAGTTCTCCGCCTTGCGCACTCTCGCCGCCATCGAAGAAGCCGATATCTGCGCCTTGCTGGTGGACGCTACTGAGCCACATTCCAAACTCGACCAATCCCTCGCCGGGCAAATCATCGAAGCCGGCAAAGGCATTATCGTCATCCTTACCAAAGCCGACCTCGTCGACGACACCGATTCCATCCTCGACCAGCTCGAGCAAGATTTCAACTTCTTGCCCTATGCTCCTGTCCTTATTACCAGTTCCATTACTGGCCACAACGTCACCAAACTTTTCGAGCTTGCCACCGAAATTGACACTACTCGTCATCTCGAAATCAAAACTTCCGAGCTCAACAAAATCTTGAACGAAGCCATCATTAGTCATCCCCCTGCCGGGCTCAAAAACACTCGCCCAAAACCTAAATACATCGTCCAGACCGACACTTGTCCGCCTTGGTTCGTCGTGCACGGTCGCGACCTCGGCCTTTTGCACTGGTCTTGGAAACGCTTTCTCGAGCGCAAAATCCGCGAGCAATACCCTTTTGTAGGCACACCGATCTTCTTCTCTTTCCGCAATGACCAATCCGACCGCGATAACCGCAACGACAATCATTAAGCTCGTCTCTTATTTCTTATCAAAAATGTCCCCGGCCATATCGACCGGGGTTACATTCGACTTAGTTTTCTCAGTCTATCTTAAGAGAAAGCCTCGTTCTTTAAGCATCGCCACGAATTCATCTGCACATGCAGCCGTCTTGAACTTGCTCCTGATTCCTTCCTCGCTCCAGCCACCTGGACCGCTCCAAATCTTGTAGCTTTCCATCCTATGACCTACGAGGCTAAAACCAGCCTCCTTCGCTTCGGCATAAGTTTCTGACGATAAGCCGAGAGTCTCTAATCTTAACAACTTCGACTCACTCGGCCCTAGGGCCCGCCGTATACGTCGCTCACTACTTGCGCTACGTTCTGGCTTCAAGCTTAAATCTAGAAGTGCTAGCTGATAATTCAGGTCATTCAGACAATTCACGCCAAAATTTCTCAAGCCTAAAAGCTCTGTTGCCGTACAGTCACAGACCTCACCAATTGTGTTAAGGTTGGCACGCTTTAAAGGATTAAGTGTTCTAAGCTCCAAGTCCAACGTTTCCACTTCCGAATCAAGCGTATCAGCAAGTTCCTTCGCTTCCTTCAGCTCCGCCATCCGTGCATCGTCTACACTCGATTCCGTCACGGTCGACACCTCACCGATCTCCTCAGCCCCCGCCAAGGTTTCTCGGATTTTCTGCAATTCATGTTCTGCCAAAACCAGACTATAGCAATCTAGACGACGCTGCAGTGCCCGTTTTTCAACTTCGAGCACTTCATTAGCCCTGCGCAACTCCTCGGCCTCCCGGTAGTACTTATTGCAATCTTTTTTCAAATCTTCGTACTCCCCTCGTGGAACTTCTCCTTCATCGAGCAGTTTACAACATGACTTATAATACTGCTCAGAGATATGCTGTAGCTTTTCATTTTCCTCGGTCAGCCGTTCGCATTGCATTTATAACTCCGTCACGCTCTTCGCGCTCTCCTTTTGGGCATTGTTACTTTCAGTGTCCTCTGATCTTCCGAAAGCTTGTCGCAAATCGTTCAGAAATGACATTTTTAGCTTCCTCCTTCTTAAAGTACTCCCACCTCTGGATTTTATAATCCTTATCTTTTCATTGTAGCACACTTTAGCAAAAATGTCAATAGGTTAAGCATAAAATTGCCGGACATCATACTAAATGTTGTAAAAAATACAACATCTTCTCAAATTACCGCTGCCTTTCGCTCTAAAACCCCGCCTCTTGTAATAATTGTCGCACCTCATCCGTAGTCTTACATTCCATCATCTTTGCTCTTAACTCCGACGCGCCAGGGAAGCTCTTCACATAAATCTTGAAAAAATGTTTCAGCGGCTCGTATGGCAAACTCCGCACCTTACCGTCACATTTTAGCGCAAACTCCGGATTTTCCCGCATCAGTTCCGCCTGAGCCGCACAGTGTTTGGCATCTTGCGCATCAAACAAATCCAAATGCCACCGCAACAAATCTAGCAGCTCCGCCTGCGTTGGCGTATGCTCAGTAAAACAATAAGGGTTCTCAAACACCCCTCGTCCAATCATAAATCCGTCCACCCCCGGATGCTCCGCCGACAGTTGTTTCACTTGCGCCAAATCTTTAATATCACCATTTATCACCAATTTCGTCTCCGGCGCTAACTCATCACGCAGTCGCACCACTTCCTCAATCAATTCATAATGCGCTGGCACTTTACTCATTTCTTTGCGCGTCCTCAGGTGCACTGTCAATGCCGCCAAAGCTTGTTTTAGCAACAAAGCTAACCACTCGTGCATCTCCTCTAGATAAGTGTAACCGAGTCGCGTCTTCACCGACACTGGCAGTTTCGTCGCCCGTTTCGCTTGGTTAATACATTCCACCGCCAACTCCGGCGTCCGAATCATCGCCGCACCGCCACCCGCCGCGTTCACATGTCGGTCTGGGCAGCCCATATTAATATCAAGTCCCGCAAAGCCTAAACCTTCCAACGCCGCTGCTAACTCCGCAAAATGTTCAGGATTTTTACCCCAAATCTGCGCAATAATCGGCGCATCGCTTGGCACCACTTCTAGCCGCTCCAGCGCGTTAAATCGTCCCTTTTCCGAAGCGAAACTCGACACATTCGTAAATTCCGTAAAAAACAAATCTGGCCGCCCCGCTTTTGCTATCACTTGCCGAAACATCACATCCGTCACCCCTTCCATCGGCGCCAAAATCGTAAATCCCTGCGGTAACTTTTGCCAAATGTTTTCTTTCATGTTTTCGATTATCGCAAAAATCTTCCTATTTGTCAAATCAAACCTTTACTATTCTTCAAATCTATGTTAAAATAATAAAAGTACCTTAATTTTTTGCTTGCGAAGGGAGTTTTATTATTTATGTTTAACCTCAATGTCCACAAAGGCGTCTTCTACGCCTCGGTCGGGCACCCTTGCGTCTATCTCGGCAACCACTGGCTCAGCTCTATGTATCTCTCCGACCTCTCGCCACTCAACGTTGCCGACACTTTTAGCGTCACTCCGAACTATTCCATTAGCCATTGCTCTAATACCGTGCCGACCGTTGACCATTTACTCAAGACCGCCCAAGACCAAGTCGCGCAACAAAACGTTTTTGACATTTGGCGCCTCGAAAAAGTTGCCATCCAGCACGAACAAGTCCGCCTGCTCTTCCGACGCTGGAGCAAACTCGACCACGGCAACAATCCGCGCTCGGTCTGGCTACGCATCGACCAGCCTTTCCTCGCCGCGAACATCAACATTCACAATGCCAACTCCAGCACCGAAATCCTGCACTGTCTAATCAACATGGGCAGCGACGAGCTTCGGCCCGTCCAGATTGACATTACTGCTCAATCTGCCGACACTTCCACTCCGCCCACGCTCAGCACTTACAGTTTCTAAACTTTTTTCGCAAACATACCAAACGACCGCCCATTATTATCAATACCACGGGCGGTCATTCTTATTTTCTCAAACTAACCTAGAAGGTTCGAATCTGATCAAACGGGTAAATTCGCAAAATCACCGGCCCCACAATCCGACACAGCGGAATCGTCCCCAGCCCCGAGCGCGAATCAAACGAATGCGTCCCTTCGCGATTATCGCCCGCCACAAAAATCTCACCATTCGGCACTACCGTATCAACATTGCCCGACGAATCCTTCTTGGGGCCATTATTCTCATCAACCCGCGTATCATCATCCGGGTGGAACCCGTCTGGATGTTCATCATTATATACCGTCAAAACTCCATCTTTCACCGTTACTCGCTCTCCCGGAAAAGCAATCACACGCTTAATAATATACTGGTCTTTTTGTCCCGACGGCACCCCACAAGTTAACGGACCGCTCGCATCACCGTTCACGAACACAATTACTTGACCGCGCTTAGGCATATATTCTTGCCCCAAGAAATGCGACCAACTCACCGCAAACCGATTCACAATCACCCGGTCTTCATTATGCAGCGTATTTTCCATACTTACCCCCACTACATCATAAGACCGATAGACATAAGCATTTAATACAAAAGTCCCCACAATCACCGCCGCCACAAAAATCGCCAAACTTAGCAAATCACGCAGTAACGGATGTTTTTTAAAAAAACTCGGCTCAGTTCGTTCCATTACCCCATTGTATCACATTTATGATTTATTCAAAACTTTTGCTCACATAAAAGCTTTCTGCTTTTTAAAATACTTTTAGGAAACTTTGATATAATAAACTCATGGCTGATTACATTTTCATTCGCAAAAGTCGTAACGCGTTGAGCTCCCTCACGCATACGATTCTTAATCTCTTACTCGCCGTAGTTTCCATCGGCGCTACTGTGATTACTGGTAATTTCATTATCGGCCTCATTCTCATTCTCGCCTCTAAATGGCGCGTTTTTGCCGTCAACCATCGCTACTGGTGGCTCAATATTCGTTCGAGCTTGGTCGATTTAATCGTCGGCGTTAGCTGTGTACTGCTAGCTTACGCTGCCGGTAGCACTTTTTTGCCCGTGCATTTTGTCCTCATCGGCATCTACGCCATCTGGCTCATCCTTATCAAACCTCGCTCATCCATTAATTTCGCCATGGTGCAGGCTCTCATTGCCGTTTTACTTGGCACTACCGCCGCCACGGTCTTCGCCGCCATCACCGATTCTTTCGTCCTAGTTCTTTCCGAGCTAATCATTGGCTATGCTGCTTCACATCATGTCCTCGTTCAAGGCGACGAACACGAAAGTTCGTTTATCTCTATCGTTTGCGGCTTATTCTGCGCTGAAATCGCTTGGCTCTCTCACGCCTGGCTAATTATTTACACTTTCAACTCTACCGGCATCTGTGTCTCGCAGCTCGCCATCATCCTCACCGTCCTCATGTTTGCTTATTTCAAGATTTATGGCAACCTCTCCGCCAACTCCGGCTCGCTCAAATTTCGCGAAATCGCCCTACCCATCGTTTTTAGTCTCGTCATTGTCGCCGTGTTACTCATTGGCTTCAGCCAGCCTCGATTTAACATTCATTAAGTTTCTATTAATATTATTAAACATTAGGAGAAATTATTTTACATGTCCCAAACAGAAGCTTCACAAGACTCACAAACCGCTCATCCTACTGCGCCTACCAGCTCCAGCGAGCTAAAAACCAAGCTAACCAAAGCTGCCAAAGTCAAGCCCGCCTCCAAGCCTAAAAAACACACCAACGCCGACATGAAATTCCGCATTGGCGTCGTCGCTCTACTACTGATTTCACTCTGTGCTGCTGGCGCTGGACTAACTCTCTCCATTATTAACTACCTCCAAGAAGACCAGTCCATCACCTGGAACTTTGGCACCGATGGCAACTCCGCCAACTTCACCGAAGGCTCCATCGCCGAAATCGCCAGCAAAGTCGCACCCGGCGTCGTCTCCATCGTCACCGAGACCCGTACCACTGGTTGGTTTGGCCAATCTTCTACCCAAACTTCCGCTGGCACCGGCATGATTGTCACCAAAGATGGTTACGTCCTCACTAATAAACACGTTGTCGATGGCGCCAACTCCATTCACGTCATCCTCGACAGCGGGGAAACTTACGAAAAAGTCTCCCTAGTCGGTGTTGACCCGCTCAATGATGTCGCCTTCCTCAAAATCAAAGACGTCAGCGATTTACCCGCCGTCACCCTCGGCGATTCCAAGACCTTAAATGCCGGTCAACAAGTCATCGCCATCGGTAACGCCCTCGGGCAATACCAAAACACCATCACCCAAGGCATCATCTCCGGCACTGGGCGCTCCGTCACGGCTTCTAGCGGCGATTACTCCTCCGTCGAAAATCTCAGTGACATGATTCAAACCGACGCCGCCATCAACCCTGGCAACTCCGGCGGTCCGCTCGTCAACGCCGCCGGTCAAGTCATCGGCATCAACACCGCCACCAGTTCCAACGCCGACGGCATCGGGTTCGCTATTCCTATCGCCAGCGTCAAAGGTATGCTCAAGAACCTTGTCGACCACCAAACCGCCGACCGCGCCTACATGGGAGTCTATTATGTTAATGTCACCCCTGATGTCGCCGTCACTTACGACCTGCCCGTCACAAGCGGCGCCTACCTCCTCGCTAGCTCTTCACAAGCCGCTGCCGTTATCAAAGATGGCCCAGGCGACAAAGCCGGCCTCAAAGACAAGGACATCATCACCAAAGTCAACGGCGTCGAAGTTGGCAAAGCCGGCACTGTCTCGACCCTCATCGGTGAGTACGTCCCTGGCGACACTGTCCAGCTCACCGTCCTGCGCGACGGCAAAGAGCATAATCTTAAGCTCACGCTCGGTGGCTACAACGACCTCAATAATAGCTCCGCTCGCAAGAATAGTTAGCCTTACCGTCCCTCAAAAACGCCATCTAGACACTCTAGGTGGCGTTTTACCGCAAAACCTTGCTTATACCAAGCTTCTTATGCTAAACCCCTCAGATGACCAATTTCGGACCTTAGACGGCATTTTTAGCCGATTCTCCGTCAATTTCACCTAAATTTACGAATTATTCCGCTTCTTCCACACTAAAACTAATCTGACCCGTCTCCAGCTCCCGCTCGAGCACCTCTTTTGGCTTGTGCACCAACTCTTGCGTCCGATAATCACACCAGTATCGCCACCGATCTTCAAACAACAGCCCAAACCCTTCCGTCTTCAGATGTACAAATCCCGCTTTCTCCGCCATTTTAATCAACTGTCGGTGTTGGCAAGGGTCGGCTTCCAACACCATATAATCCAGCCACAAACCATCCGCCCCACCATAATGATTAATTTCTCTTAGCAACCGCTGATAAATCGACAGACCATTATTTCCCAGCGCAAACAACGCCGTCGACGGCTCAAACTGTAAACTTTTTAGGTCTAGCCAGTCCCAGTCTTTATTTACATACGGCAGATTCGCCACCAACACATCGAAGTGCTCCGATTGCTCTTTAAAGTCAAAATCCGCCAGCAAATCCGACTGCACCAACTCTATTCGCCCCTCCAGCCTCACGTCATTACGCTCCGCCACCATCAACTCATTCTCCGACAAATCCGACGCCACCACATGTGCCTGCGGGTACTCCAGCGCCAAAGTAATCGCAATACAGCCACTTCCCGTACCAATTTCCAAAAAATCCGGCCGCTTCGACAAATCCAGCGTCTTCACCAAATCAATCAGCGACTCCGTCTCTGGGCGGGGAATCAACACTTTCGGGTCAACGTCAAACACTCGCCCATAAAACTCTTTCGAGCCCAAAATATACGCCAGCGGCACCCCTGACTTACGTCGTTGTAATAGCCAATTCGCCTGCATCACCATCGCCTCCGGCAGCCGCCACTCCCGATGTGCCACCAGCCAGCTTCGGTCTGCCGTAGTTGGCGCAAACAAACACGTCGCAATCAATTCCGCATCCAGCGACGCAATCTGTTGTTTCGCCTGTTTTAGCCAAGTCTCAATATTCATCAGTTCTGCCACACTAATATTCTCGATACCAGCACTAGCCTCCTCAGGCTACTTTCCCAGCTCTCGCTCCGCTAGTGTCAATTCTTTTACCAAATCATCAATATCGCCATCCATCGCCGCCCCCACATTCGACCGTGAATAATGAATCCGGTGATCCGTAATCCGGTCTTGCGGGAAATTATAAGTCCGAATCTTCTCACTCCGATCGCCCGAACCAATCAAACTCTTCCGCGCATCACTTGCCGCTTTCATTTCTTCTTGTTTTTGCTTTTCAATCAATCGCGAGCGCAACACCGTCATTGCCTTTACGCGGTTCTGCTGTTGACTACGCTCATCTTGCATCGCCACTACAATTCCCGTCGGCAAATGCGTAATCCGCACCGCCGAATCCGTCGTGTTCACCCCTTGACCACCATGTCCACCTGAGCGATAAATATCAATCCTAAGATCTTCCGGTTTAATTTCCAAATCCGCCTCACTCGCCTCCGGGAGCACCGCCACCGTCGCCGTCGACGTATGAATCCGCCCCTGGCTTTCCGTCACCGGCACTCGCTGCACCCGATGCACGCCGCCCTCAAATTTCAGCTGACCATACGGTTTCTCTCCCGACACCCGAATAATCACCTCTTTCATTCCACCCGCCTCGTTCTCGTTCTGACTAATCAATTCCACTTTCAGACGGTGTTTCTCCGCATAACGCACATACATCCGGTAAAGCTCGCCCGCAAACAGGGACGCTTCATCACCACCCGCCCCTGCGCGAATTTCCATAATCGCCGGCTTATCATCCGCCGGGTCATGCGGCAACAAAATCTCCTCCAATTCCGCCGTCAACTGCTCAATTTTTGCCTCCAGCACCCGCGCATCTTCATGCGCCATCTCGCCCAATTCTGGGTCATCCATCAGCTCCGTCGCTTCTTGCAAATTTTGTTTCGCCTGCTCAATTTCTTGCACCAGCCCCAAAATCTGGTTAATCTCCGCCAAGCGTCGCGACTTTTCCGCAAAACTCGCATCCGCATACGCCTCTGGCTGCGCCAAAAACTGCTCTATTTCATTTTTTTCTTCATTAAACTTCTGGAAATCCACGTTCATCTATGCTATTATAGCATAGATAGGACACAAATCCTATATAGTCAAGTTTTCAAAAAAAGTATTTTACATTTATGGTGGTCCCTTAGCTCAGTTGGCTAGAGCGCACGATTCACATTCGTGAGGTCACAAGTTCGAGCCTTGTAGGGACCACCATAAGTGCGAAATCTTTTCCGAAAAAGCGCTGGTTCGAATACCGTAGGAAACGAGAAAAAGGAAATTTATTTACTTTTTAGAGTTGACGCCCGGTATTCTTTTTTATAAAAAGAACCCAGCAGGAACCACCATACAAAGAGCGCACGAAAAGCCAAGTTTCCGAGAAAAAGGAAACTTGTTTACTTTTGTGAGGAAACGCAGGTTTTTCTAGTTTTGCAACACAAAACTAGATTCACATTCGTGAGGTCACAAGTTCGAGCCTTGTAGGAACCACCATAAGTGCGAAATCTTTTCCTAGAAAGCGCTGGTTAAAGTTATACTCCCAATTTTTGCACCGATTATGTTACAATAAGCTCATGGACACCGCAGATATTATTATCATCGTTCTGGCCGCCTTGCTCGGCATCGTTGTTTTGATTGGGCTTTATCGTCTCGCCACTCGCCACCTCCGCGAGCAAACCTCGCTCAAGCCCAGCTCTGAAACCGCCCCTCGCCAAGGCCTCAAAACCGTCATCACCATTTTCCTCTCCATCCTCATCCTCCTCGGGCTTTTTGTTACTTATCGTCTTTTTGTCTCACAATAATTCCCAATAATCTGTTATAATCATCTCATGAAACTTATCGCCGGTCTCGGCAATCCAGGCAACGAATACAATTTTACCCGCCACAACTACGGCTTCTTGGCCTTAGATTTTTATGCTACGGTCAAACATCTCACTTGGCAAAAGCCCAAATTTGGCGCCCTCTGGCTCAAAGACGACGACCATATTTTTATCAAACCACAAGACTTCTACAACAATTCTGGCGTCTCCGTAGCCGCCTTTTTACGCTTTTACAAGCTCAGTCCGGCTGATTTATTAATCGTTTGCGACGATTTTGACCTCGAGTTTGGGCAAATCCGCTATCGCGAACACGGCTCTAGCGCCGGCAACAATGGCCTCAAATCCATCGCTCAGCACCTCAAAACCACCGATTTTCCGCGTCTACGCCTCGGCACTAACAATGCGTCCGTACGCCAGCAGCTCGGCGACATCGATTTCGTTTTAGGCCATTTTACCAAGACCGAGAAAGACCAACTCCCCCAAATTCTTACTCAAGTTATCGCCAAAATCGACCAAAATCTTCACTAATTTATGCTATAATAGTTGTGTTTTTCGGGAATTAGCATAAAATCTATTGACAAAATACACATTCTGTGCTACAATGGAAGTAAGAATCAGCGATTTCCGCTCATTCGCAACTTTTTGTCGCTACAAGCGCAAGCTCTTTAATTTATTATTTGGAGGTTGTATCAAATGAGTAACACTACACCTTGTACTGTCCTGACTTTCACTACCAACCGCGATTTCGACGTTGCCGCCGCCATCACCTGCGCCCACAGCACGAGCCCCATTATGCTCGAACTGCAGCTCAAGCGCTTCATCCGGCCTACTCCGGCTGGCCCGGTCGGCCCGGTCAAGAACTCTGACGTCGGCAAGATTACCGTGATTCCGCTGTCCGCCTCGCAGGCCAATCGCCTCGACCCGGGCAAGCAGTTCGTCAACGGCGTTATCGCACACGGTCTCAATCTGATGCCGAAACCGCTGCTTTTCAACCACGACGACAACAGCTACAAAGAAAGTCAGTTCAATCTCACCGTCGGCCAGAGCCTTTCACTCTATCTGGATACCAGCGCCGGCATTGGCTTCATCGTGCCCGATGACGAAACCCCGTTGGCTGAGCCCGACGATTTCGCGCCCACGAGCGGCATTGCGCCTATGCCGTTGGCCTGTCAGCCGGTTGTCGATGAAGTTGCCCTGGCAGCAAAGCACAATCCCAAAGGCGACGTCAAGCCTGTAACTACGCCCGTACCGCCCGTGACCAGACCGGCATAACGCCATATTTTTCCTATTTACCTAGCGTATAAGTGAACTACTCCCTCCTATTAGCCCCGTCTTACCCAAGGCGGGGCCTTTCTTTTACTTCAAGCTCCACCGATTCATTCCTAGCGCCATAATTCGCCCTTTAATCTCTAACATCGTTAAATTTTGGCTCAATTCCGGCGCCGTTAACCCCGTCCGTTGCAAAATTTCCTCACCTCGCTGAATTCCTGCGCCCAGCGTCCGCAAAATCGCCGTTTCTACCTCTGTATCACCAAGCAGAAGTTGCGTTTGTTGCGGTTTACGCTTCTTCCGCTCAGGAGGGAACAATAAGTTCAAAACGTCCTCTGGCGCTAAATATGGCGTCGCGCCCTGCCGAATCAGTCGATTACATCCTTCCGAGCTCAGCCGCGTAATATCTCCCGGCACTGCCAAGACTTCTCGCCCCTGTTCGAGCGCATGTGCTGCCGTGTTCAGCGACCCACTCCGCGCTGCTGCCTCCACAATCACCACCACATCCGCCAGCCCCGCAATAATCCGATTCCTCTGTAAAAAACAAGTTCGCGCAAAATATTCCGCTCCTGGCTCCAATTCACTCATAATCGCTCCGCCCTGCCTCACAATCTCCTCTGCCAGGGCTAAGTGATTTCGTGGGTAAATCTGGTCAATCGGCGTTCCTAGCACGCCAATCGTCAATCCGCCCGCTTCCAGCGCCCCACGATGTGCAATCGAATCAATCCCATACGCTAATCCCGATATCACCACCGCACCCCGTTTTGCACATTCATAGGCCAATTTTCTAGCAATATTAGCGCCGTATTCAGTTGGCTTACGCGTACCCACAATCGCCACCGTTTTGAGCCGTTTTGCGGGTATTTTTCCATAAAAATATAACATTTTAGGCTTTACCGCAATGGACTCCAACACCTCTGTAAAATCGCTATCTTGGGGTGCAATTTCGTTGTTTTTTGAAAGAAAATGTGAAAAAAGTATTGACATTTTTAACTCCGTGTGCTATAATGCTTATTAGTTAGAGTTAATTGCATCATGTAGCTCCAACTGTACCTAAATAAATCATAGTTTTGTCGCCCTCGAATCTCACGGTTTGGGAGTGACGAAATTGCGTGCTTTTAAAACCCCTAGGACTCAAGATTTCTTCTTTTTAGGTCTTGGGTTGTAAGTATTACCTCCACTTTTAGGGTGATTTTGAAGGCATAGCAATCCCTATAACCGGCGGGCCCCGTGTTTGTGTGAGGTGGGTCGCGCTCCCGGGTAACCGGGGTCGTACGACGATGCGTTATAGGGCCAAGAATCCCTCTAGGTGATGCCCACCCTTACCTAGGGGGATTTTTGGTTTTTCAGAAAAATCAAGCCGCACAGAACCTAACACTCCTCAAGAATATGTTATAATTACAGAGACTACCCAGTAGTACATTTTATCTTAGGAGGCTTACCATGTCAGAAATCAAATCCCATCCCGAGCAAACCGCTCCAGAGCCGTTCGCGACTCCCGAGCTTTTCCGCGAGTTCTTCACTCTTGACAGTGTCATCGAGATTGTCGGTGAAACTGCCTACTACGATTTATTCGGCCATCTCGAGCCCAAACAGCGTCCTCAGACCCTCGCCAACATCATTCACCTCGACCCGTCATCCGAGCAATTCTATGCCGAATGCGCCTATCTTAATCACTGGAATGCTCAACTTGACCACGCTCTAGACAAAGACGGCGTCGACATCGAGTACTACCCGATTGAGGAAGAGGACGCCGCTGGCACTAACGGTGTCGAAATCGACATCAGCCACGGCTCAGATTTAATAGCCATCCAGTACTGCATCAATCCCGACCTTCCCGACGCCGGCTATCAAGTGCAAATCATCGACCCTGAGGGCAACATCGTCTATTGGCGCGAACCCGGCCAGAACCCGCACACCGAATGGGCTATCAACTGCATGGCTGACGACCCCGAATACGTCAATGCCGCCGGCGAACTCGCCTTCACCGGCGACCATACTAATCTCTAGCCTCCCCGCAAAGGGTGCCACTCGGCGCCCTTTTGTCTTACCCAGAGATGTGCTATACTAGCCACAGATGGGCGCACTTTATCAACCGAAGTAGTTTTTAGAGTCTCCAGCGCTCAAATCTTTCTTGCGAGGTGTTTTTATGCCGCGACAAGTTCATGGCAGTCGTTCTCGGCACCACCTGCTCTACCAAAGAATCCATTGGCAGCAGGGTTATGCTAAAATGCTACGTGCAGAAAAGTACTTTATATTGCGCATCCCTAACGACCTTCACGCCGCCATCCACACCCAAATCCACGATATTCCCACTCCAGACGGCCGCGCCTGCAAAATTGCCTATCTAGAGCTTAAGCGGCGTCTTGCGAACCACACGCTTTCGCCCGGTAGTGACTCGCTCATGCAGCGGCTCAGCTTCTTAATCGAAGTTTGGGAAGAATCTTGCCCCATCACTGCGACTATTCTCAAATGGCAACGTGATATCGTTGGCGAATACTACGCCAAACACTAATCTCTACTTCGCTCCGCCTCGCCCTCCACCGGGCGGGGTCTTTTTTGTTAAAATACCTTAGCTAAGCGCATCCGCCCGCCACTTGGCCTCAGTATATATCAAAAATTTCCAAACTTACAACCCCTGACTACCCATTTTTCACCAAAATCTCCATTTTACCCCATCCTATCTACCAAACCCACACTTATGCTACAATATATACAGTACCTTAAGTCGTATACGCGTACGTCGCATCCGCTATTATTACTTCACCACCCTCAGCCAACCGCTTTCATGCTTTTTCACACTTCACTGTCTTATCTATCTCACGCGCTACGCGTAATCCGAGTTCTGGAGGACTTCAACCCCCTCTAGAGCCAAGTCGCGCCTCGGTCTCCGCCGGGGCGTTTTTATCTGCTCAAAACGTTGTAATTTTTACAACATTTACCCAATTTTACCCTCAAAACTCACTTTTTCTCGCATTCTTACCCAAAAATCCCCCCGTTTTAGCCACTTTTCTTTCCACTTTTTGTTTTACTTCAAACTCAAAGTATGCTATATAATATAAATATGCCTAAAAACTTAGTAATCGTGGAGTCACCCGCCAAAGCCCATACTATCGAGAAATATCTCGGTAAAGATTTTCATGTTTTAGCTTCCGTGGGGCACATCCGTAAAGATACTAAAGTTGATAAAACTACTTTTGACGTCACTTACGAAATCGACCCTGGACATACCAAAATCATTTCCGACCTCAAAAAAGCCGCCAAGGCCGCCGATACCATCTGGCTCGCGACCGATGAAGACCGCGAAGGTGAAGCAATTTCTTGGCATCTCATGGAAGTACTTAAGCTCCCCAAGGGAACTAAACGTATTACATTTCACGAAATTACCAAGCCCGCCCTCGAAGCCGCCATCCAGAACCCCCGCACTGTTGACATGGACATGGTCGCCTCGCAACAAGCCCGCCAAACCCTCGACATGCTCGTCGGTTACGACCTTTCTGGCGTCGTCCGCCGCAAAGTACCTGGCGCCATCTCCGCTGGTCGCGTCCAGAGTCCAGCACTCCGTCTTATCGTCGAGCGCGAGCAGGAAATCACCAAGTTCGAAAGCAGCCCCAAGTTTAAAGTTACGGGCAAATTCACTTCTACCGACCAATCCGTCATTAACGCCACTCTTGACCAAACTTTCGCCACCGAGAAAACTGCCCAAAATTATCTCACCAAAGTTACCGACGCCGAGTTTTCCGTCGCTAATGTCACCAAAACTCCTGGCGTCCGCCACCCTGCACCGCCTTTTACCACCGCCTCCATGCAGATTGAAGCCAACTCTCGTCTCGGTTTTGCTACTCGCACCACTATGAATGCCGCGCAATCCCTCTACCAAGCTGGCCTCATTACTTATCACCGTACCGACAGCCTCAATCTTTCCAAGCAAGCCATTGCTATGACCGCACGCTTCGTTGAGGAAACTTACGGCAAAGAGTACCTCAAAGTTCGTAACTTCAAGACCAAATCCGCCGGCGCCCAAGAGGCTCACGAAGCCATCCGCCCCACTCACATCGAGCAAGAAGTCGCCGGCAAGAACGATTACGAGCGCAAACTATATAAATTAATCCGTAACCGCACCCTCGCTACCCAAATGGCCGACGCTCAAACCGAAAAAACCGTTGTCACTATTACTACTCCCGCCACACCCAAATCCAAGTTTGAAGCCAAGGGTGAAGTGATTACTTTTGACGGTTTTCTCAAAGTTGCTGGCCGCCTCAAAGAAGACGAACTTCCTGCCCTCCAAGTCGGCGACATGCTCAAACGTCAAACTATCACCGCCCGCCAAGCTTTCTCCAAACCGCCTGCCCGTTACACCGAAGGTTCGCTGGTCAAAAAGCTCGAAGAGCTCGGCATTGGCCGCCCTTCTACTTACGCCACCATCATGTCCGCCATTCAGGCTCGCGGCTACGTCGTCAAAGGTGAATCCGAAGGCGAACCTCGCGAAGTCGTCGAACTTACACTCGACAAAAAATCTATTAAGCGCGAAATCGTCACCGAAAAAACCGGCTCTACCAAGGGAAAACTCTTACCTACCCCAGTCGGTGAATTACTCGCTGGCTTCCTCACTGATAATTTTAACAACATCGTTGATTATCAATTCACCGCCAACATCGAAGAAGACCTTGATAAAATCGCCGAGCACAAGCTCGAGCGTGTCAAAATGCTGCGCGATTTCTACGGGCCTTTCCAAAAAGAAGTCCTCAAATCCGACGACGCCGCCCGCTACAATAACGCCAGGGAATTAGGTAAAGACCCTAAAACCGGCCTGCCCATCTATGCCAAAATCGGTCGCCATGGCGGTTTCATTCAGCTCGGTGAAAACGAAAAAACCGGCGGCGAGAAACCTCGCTTTGCCCCGCTTCCCAAAGGTAAAACCGAAAAAACCGTCACCCTCGCCGAAGCCATCAAGCAACTCGCCATGCCCGCCTTGCCCCGTGAGCTCGGCATCGCTAAGGACGGCAGCACTATCATCGCCGCCAGTGGCCCCTTCGGCCCTTATCTCAAAGCCGGCAAATACAACATCCAAATTAAAGATTACGACCCCTACACTATTGATTTTGAGACCGCCAACAAACTTTACCAGGCCAAGCTCGACTCCATCATTGCCGATTGGGGCGACATCATGATTCTCATCGGTGCTTATGGCCCCTACGTCAAAGGCCCCGGTCGTTTCAACAACGTCAAAATCCCCAAAGAAACCGACCCCAAATCCATTACCCTCGAACAGGCCAAGCAAATGCTCGACAACAAACCTGCCCGAAGCGGCCGTTTCGCCCGCAAGGCTCCCCCTAAAACCGCTAGCAAAGCTACCAAAACCACTAAAACCACCAAGAAAACCGCCACTAAGAAATCTCCTGCCAAGAAAACCACTCGTAAAACCACGAAAAAGGCTTAACTCTACTATAAATGTTGTAATTTTTACAACATTTAGACCAAATTTCTGGTCATTCTCACCAAAATCCTCTTAGACTATTGACAAAATTAACCATGTGTGGTACAATAGAAGTATAGCCTGTTTTTTGACTACGCACCCTAATACTTTTGGTGTTTTCTTTATATTAAGAAACCGTTTACTGACTCATAGTAGGTAAACGAGACTTAATATAAAGGAGACAAAAACTATGAAAAACGACGAGTATCTGCACACAATGGGAACCGAAGAGCTCTTGCGCATGGTTGGCATCGCCACCGAAGACGACGTGTTCTCGGTTTTACATGACCTCAGCTTCCCGTCCGCGCAGCGCAACTGCCTATTCTGCCTCGATGTTACCGCTTCCGCTTTCTTCTATCTCAGCAACAACTTCGATAAGCGCCGTTTGCCCGACGAGGAATTCCGGAAGGCTTTTCTCTACGGGTATATCTGTGCCCTCCACAAGAGCCACACATTCAATCAGGCGTTATTGCTGCATGACGACAAGCTCATCAAGCAAGTTACCGATGACGTTCACCGCGCCAGAGCTAAGTTTCGGTCATTTCCCGCCTACCTCTTTCTCACTGGCCTCAACCCAGGAGCCAACAACTTGCCGAAAGCCTTTCTCGAAGGCTATCAGGCAGCCTTCATCTGCAACAATCGCTACGACCGCAGCCTGTTCATGTCCGGTCACGAACTGCACGTTGAAGCGCTCAGTAGCATGATTGCCTATCGTAAAAGCGAAGAGAATGCCCGTCGCGCTGCCGCCAGAGTCGTTATGCAACACTCCATACAACAGCAAGACAAGCTACGCACCCGACAGGGGTCATCCAGCACCGACGAGTCCACCCCTAAGGTTGACTCTACGACCATGCAGAATAGGCTCATCACGTTGACAGAACAATACAAAGCGGAAATCGAACGTTTCTATGCCCAAACTTCCAAACACCAGCATCTCGATGACGACGGCAATCGCACCATATCAGGCGAAAATCAAGAGATTCCTGAACGCTTCGCAACTGGCGTAGCATCCGATACACCAGTTGGCCATGTTCTCTACGTCGACCCTGAGATTCAGGCAAAAATCGACCAAGCCAATGCCAAACCTCCTCGTCCGACAGCTAGCCCATCTTTCACTCAATTTTCATAGTCCAAAAGTCCCGCTTTGGCTCAGCGCATCCCCGCGCTGGGCTATTTTTATAGCTTCCACCTATTTTATCAAAATCTCCAAACTATGATTAAATAATATCACTAAACCACAATTTAGCCATAAGCTTAACCACACCTAATCACAACCATGTTTAAGACACGAAAATTTGACTAAAAATTCAAAAAATCTCATCAAAAACTCATGTTTTTGCCCACAAAGTGATATAATAAAGTATAGAAGTCAATAAAATTACATTTTATTCAATTATTCTATTGACACGCATATTAAATCATGCTATTATAAGACAAGTTATTATATTAATTTAATCGTTCAACGAAGGGAACCTGATGGACCAGAACGCCAGCACCATAGAAAATGCCATTTCGGGTAGCTTAAACATTATTGAGCAAGAGCGCGAGCGCGAAATTATTTCTCGTCGCTTCGGTCTTACTGGCCAAAAAGAAACTCTCGAGCAAATCGGAGAATTATTAAACATCACTCGCGAGCGTGTACGCCAGCTCGAAAAAGCTATTCTTGTGCGCCTCCGCATTAGCGCCGAGGAAGGCCAGATTGCCGAGCTTGCCGCCGCCGAGAAACTCATCATCCGCAATCTTACCGAGCTTGGTCGCGTCGCTCGTACTACCGCCCTTGCCGAGCGCATCTATGGTCACACTTCTACTCCTAGCGAACGCGCCAAACTTGTCTTCATCAGCTCGATTTCTAGCAATCTTACCACCATCGACGAGAACGATTCTTACTATTCTGGCATTGGCATCGCTGAATATGGCGACGCCAAAGTTATTCACGACAAAGTCGACGAAGTAGTCGAAATTATCAAGAAAAACAAAGCTCCTATGACCCTCGACCAGCTTGACGAAGTCTTAGACTACGAACATCCTAATTACATCCGCGCTATCACTTCTATCTCTAAGCAACTCGCTTCACTCAACGGTCTTTGGGGCTTAACCAAATGGCCAACTGTGAATCCACGCAACATTCGTGACAAAATCTTCGTCGTACTCGAAGCCAAGAAAGAACCAATGCACTTTTCTGACATCGCCGCCGCAATTTCTAGCTCCGATTTCCGCCGTAAGAATGTTACCATCCAAGCCATTCATAACGAACTCATCAAAGACCCTCGCTTCGTCTTAATTGGTCGTGGTATTTACGCACTTAATTCTTGGGGCTATGCTAAAGGCACCGTTGCCGACATTATTACCAAAGTTCTTCAAGATGCTGGCGAACCGCTTACGCGCGAAGAAATCGTCAAGCGCGTCTTGCATGCTCGCAAAGTCAAAGAGACTACCGTGCTCCTCAATCTCCAAAACAAAACTCTTTTCAAAAAAGTGGGCAAAGATTCTTACGCCATCGCCGACTAGTTGTTATTTCAACCAAACTGTAATATAATAAACACATCATGCTTGCGCATATTATAAACTTTATTTTGCAACCCTTTGTCTGGCTCCCCATTCTCGGGCTGCTCGGTTTCTTAACTTATCGCAACTACAAAAAACTCAACCAGCTCAAAGTCTTAAACGTCAATTCCGTCCTTTTGATGCTTGAAATTCCGCGCACTAATGACAAACGTGAGTTAGCCGCCGAGCAACTTTTTGCTAGTTTGCACGGTATTTTACGCGACAAGGCCGAGCTCAAACATTCTGGCGGCGTACAAGAACACCTCAGTTTCGAAATTGCTTCTACTAGCGGACAAATTCGTTTTTACGTTTGGGTACCAGAAATATTGCAAAGTTTCGTCGAAGGCCAAATCTACGCCCAATACCCCACCGTCCAAATCTACAAAATGAACGAAGATTACGTTGACGACCGCAGCAAATACCCCGTCACTTATTCCGCTGAGCTCACCCTCACCGAAGACGAAGCTCTCCCTATCAAAACTTTCGACAACTTCGAAGTCGACCCGCTCGCCGGCATCACCGGTACTCTCGCCAAGCTTAACCCTGATGCTTCCGAAGAACTTTGGATTCAAATCCTCACCCGCCCCATCCCCGACGATTGGCACAAAGACACTACCGACAAATGGATTGCCCGCACCAAGGCTGGCAAACGCGGCGGCGTCATCGATTGGGTATGGCTCGGACAAGTTTTTGGCGCTTTCTTCCGCCCACCTACTGGCGGCACCGATGATAGCACCAAAGTCGAACTCTCCGAACGCGACAAAACTCGCATCAGCAAAGCCGAAGAAAAAGCTACTAAACTCGGCTACGAAGTCAAAATCCGCCTCGCCTACATCGGTCAAGACCAGACTAACGCCAAGCTCAACATGCAGGCTCTAGTTGGTACTTTCAAACAATATAATTCCACCAACCTCAACGGTTTCAAACTCACCAACGGCAGTTTCAAACCCGAAGCGCTCGATGCTTACAAGATGCGCCAATTCGCTAATCACGGCTTCATTCTCAACATTTCCGAGCTTGCTTCAGTTTATCATCTGCCACACACTTCTGTTGAAACCCCGAATATCGTTTGGGCAACTTCCAAAACCGCTGAACCGCCCGCTCAGCTCCCGCTCATCACCGGCCAAGCCGCTCACGACGAAAACATCTCCGCTTTCGGTCTCACCAATTTTCGTGGCATTAATCATCAATTCGGCATGTTACGCCGCGACCGCTCCCGCCATGTCTACATCATTGGCCAAACCGGCGCCGGCAAATCCGGTATGTTGGAGCTTTTTGCCTTATCTGATATTTTCTATAACCAAGGTTATTGTATTATTGACCCCCACGGCGATTTCGCCATCAATAATCTACGCTTCGTACCCGAAAGTCGTATTAAAGATGTCATTTATTTTAACCCTGCCGATACGGCCTACCCCGTTGCCTTTAATCCGCTCGAGCTCAGCGACCCCGCACGCAAACCTAACGTCTGTTCCGAAGTTATCGGCGTGCTGAAACGTATGTTTGGTGATTCTTGGGGCCCGCGCCTTGAGCACATCCTCCGCTACACTTTACTTGCCCTCCTCGACCGCCCCGAGACCACTCTCCTCGACATTTCCCGCATGCTCACCGACAAAGATTTTCGCAAAGAAACCCTCGATTATTGCACCGACGTCACCGTTTTACAATTCTGGAAACACGAATTTGGCCAGTGGAATGAAAAACAAGTTAACGAAAGCATCGCCCCAGTCCTCAACAAGGTCGGCGCCTTCACTGCCAACCCCATTATTCGCAATATTATTGGCCAAGCCAAATCCAGCTTTGACGTCCGCAAAATCATGGACGAAGGCAAAATCTTAGTCGTCAACCTTTCTAAAGGTCTTATCGGCGAAGACAACGCCGGCATTCTCGGCGCCTTCTTAGTCACCAAGGTCCAGCTCGCCGCCATGAGCCGCTCCGACATTCCCGACGTTGCCGACCGCCGCCCCTTCTATCTTTATGTCGATGAGTTCCAGAACTTCGCTACCGATTCTTTCGCAGTCATTCTCTCTGAAGCTCGCAAATACGGCCTCAATCTTACCGTCGCCAACCAGTACATCTCCCAGATGACCGATTCTGTCCGCGATGCCGTCTTTGGCAACGTTGGTACGACTATCTCCTTCCGCGTTTCCGCCGATGACGCTCCAATCCTTTCCAAACAGTTCGAGCCCACCTTTGACCAGTCCGACCTCATTCAGATGAACAACCGCCACTTCGTCATTTCCATGATTATTAACGGCGAAAAAGTCCCCGCCTTCTCCGCCACCACCCTCTCACTCCCCAAAACTCCTCAAGACAACTTTGACAAAATCGTCGAAAGCTCTCGCCAAGGCTACGCCCGTAACCGCGCCGAAGTTGAAGCCGAAATCCGTGAAACTATCGAACAGTCCGAAAAATACAAAAAAGAGCTCTCCGATAGCGGCCGCATGGTGAATGAACAAATCAGCAATAGTTACACTAGCAAAAGTTTCGGCAGGGAATTACCAAATACCCGAACAGATACCGAACAAAACCCGTTTTCTAACCCACGGGAAGGGAATGATGGTGAAAAACCTAGCAAAAAAGCCACTTTCCAATACGTTCCCACCCCGCAAGCCGATTTTCGCAAACTCAAGCTCTCGCCCAACAGCGCGGAAGGGAAGGAACGCCCTGGACTTAAAGATTTAGGCAGTTTAATCAAAAACCAGGCTGAGACCAAGGAATCACCCAAAACCACCCCTCCAGCGCCAAAAACAACCTCCTCTAAAGCCCTAGAACCATCCCATAGCGTTAAAGCTTCCTTACATCCAGATATTACGCCAAAAGCCCGTAGAGAGCCCCAAAATGGCCTTAAACGCGAAAATACTCAAGCTAAACCGCCCAAAAATCAATCTAACCCCACCAAAACCCGCCCAGCTATAGACGATAATCTAGCCAAAAGCTACCAAATTGTCGCCAAAGAAGTCGCTCGCCGCGCTGAGACCAAATTTGCCGGCAAAACCGCCAATCCCAAGCTTAAATCCACTGGCAAAGCCGTTCTCAAAGCCGCCGCACAAGGTTCTAGAAGCCCCATAAATCACCAAAAGGAGGAAACACACCCAGTAGAACACTCAGCCGACTTACAAATCAAACATTAATCAAAATCAAACTATAAGAGAGGTAAAATATGAAAAGAAAAATCTTCTTAACCATCGCATTTATTATCAGTTTAGTACCTATGGTGGCCAGCCAATACGGCGGCATGCGCGGTATGCGCGAAATTAGCGGTCTCACTAACCTCTGGAATCCCATCGGCATCATCTCTGTTGTGCTTTTCCTGGCTGGTATCTGGATTCCTTTTAAACAAAATATCATCAATAAATTCCTCAGCATTTTCGGCCTCATCGGCATTATTGCCGCCGAAATCGTCACTTTCCTCTTCTGGCCCGTCCCCGAGTATATCAGCCAAGTCAACCTCCAATACAGCCTCGAGAATGCTTACCCCGAATTTTACCTCGGCCTCGCCACCTCCGCGCTTATGCTCGTAATTTATCTCTGTACCGTTTCTGCACCAAATTGCGCCGTTCTCGACGCCAAAACCACCCAAAAGGGGACCAAAAAATCTTCCGCCAAGCGCACTACTCGCCGCTAACCAGGGAATTATAACCCGCAAAATAGCTCCGCAAGGGGCTATTTTGCTATACATCTCTGTCATTCCCCACCCATTCTATCTTACTTGTGTTTGCATTTTCCTCTTTTTTCGATACAATATCTCTATAGCTCGTACTTTAAAAGAAGGGAAGGAAACTTTATGGGTTTATTCAGCCTATTCCATCTACCAGACATCATTTGCCTCTACCGTACTTTTATCTCCATTATTGCTCTCATCTATGGTCCACACCCTCTCACGCCCTGGCTTTTTAGCTCAGCCCTCATTAGCGACCTCTTTGACGGCTACATCTATCGCAAATACGTCGTTAATAACCAGCACTATAAGCCTTGGTGGCCGCTACCAATCTCGCTTGACATGGTCGGCGACCTTTCGCTCATCGTCTGCGGGCTTATATATGCTTACGTCTATCTGTATCACACCGGCTGGCTTATGGCAGTTCTATACGCTGCATTATTTGCACTGCTCGCTCTCATCTGCGTAGTGTTGCCAAACATTGTCCCAAAACGCATTGCTCGTGGCGTCTACACCGCTTCCATGACTGCTTTAACTCACGGCGCCTGCCTGCTTATGCTGCACTCCGCTATCGCGTCTTGGATTGTCTATAGCAAATGGTGGCCGGTTTACGCTGGCGCTACAGTTGCTGTATTCTATGGGATTTTTGCTCTTATTGGCAATCGCAGCCGCCTCATTCGCCATCCACCCGCCAACTTTCGTAAACCTTCTTAAACACATTTTGGTCAGCTTGTAGAAAGCTGGCCATTTTGTCATATAGAATTACCGCACAGAATTATATGCCAAAGTAATGTCTAAAATACCGAAATCCATCCGTCATCTGTCAAAATCAGCCGAGGGAAGACACATAAATACTCGGCTTTTTGCTATATTTCCAATGTCGCACAATACATATTTTACGACATTATATCAGGCCTTACAGGGGTAAATCCAGCCTGCCGCCGCAGCCCTCGCCATCCACCCCTTAAGCCGATTTTTTCAGACTTTTTCATTCCCTAGTTCCCTTTATTTTTTACTTTTAATTAGCGCCACCCATTGAGCCCCAGGGCTAGATTTGTACATATTTAATTTTCACTTCCCTCCACCACCCGAACTAAACCCGAACTAACGTGGAATCACAGATAGTGATTTCTCACCTCTGTGAGAGATTATTTCACAGAGGTAGATACCTGTTTTATTAGACAAAATAAAGCTTGCTTGATTTTGGATTAATAAAACTAGGTATCGTAAGAGGTAAACATTATGTTTACCTAGAGAAATCATTATCGTGTCGGTTATCCGTTAGCGGGCTTTGTAAAAGCCCGCACAAATACTAACTTATCTGAAGAGGAATAGGTATATCGTCGATTCGCCTTCAGCGGGCTACGCAGCACGCCCGCACTAATTTCTTCCTCTTTCCCTGTTATTCCCCTGTTTATTCAACTCTTATTTGTAATTCATCTACCTTGTCCAGCAGTTACGGTATTTCCTCATTCCCTCTTCCTTCCCTCCTCCCCTCTTCACAAATTGACAAAATTATGTTATAATTACATAACAATCAAGTTTCTACTTATTTGCACCTTATCTTAGGAAGTATTAACCATGTCATTTCCGCAACTTCTCGCCGCCACCAGCACCATCGTTGTCTTTTTCCTCATTATCTTCTTTTTCGACCGTTTCGACAGCCAATATCTACGCAACCGCTACGCTATCATCCTCTGCGTCGCCCTTGTCATTCTCTATCTTTTCACTCTACCGCTAACCCTACTTTACATCCCTGCCCTCATTCTAGTCGCCAGCCTCATTCTTAGCCGCGCTATTGACTAATAATCGCCAAAAATCCCCTATTTCCCTGTTCATCATCGCCAAAAATTCCTTTTTGCACTCAACATACGCCAAACTCCCACCTTACTTCCCTCTTCCGCTAATTACAACATTATTCTAACATTTTAGCAATACCAGCCGCTTTCATAGCTTCAGCTCATATCTCCCATCTCCGCCCAACGCCTCGCCCCAGCGAGGCTTTTTGTACAAATTATTTACAATCTAAGGCGAAAACCTTGCCAGAAAAACCACTAATAGGTATAATAGATAATGTATAACGGTTGTAATTAAAGAAGTAAGCATGCATTTTGCAGCGTGAAGTATTGCGAGAATGAACGACACCGTAAGGGTACGCCTCTCGTAATGCTTCGTGCTTACTGATTGCGCCGTTATACACCCCTTGCGGTGTCATTTTTAATTTTGCGTTGCTAAAAATGATGCCCAAGGGTGTAGGGAGATAAGTTACAGAAAATAGCACAAGAAATGTAACTTATCTCCTGTATCAAAACTACAGCCAAAAGGAGGGCGATGATG
>CAYODP010000010.1:0-24360 GCA_964402815.1 uncultured Candidatus Saccharibacteria bacterium
TTGTACACAGTCTATCTTACAAGCATAACCAACAACACAATTTTGGTATTAGCCCAGCATTTTTGTTGTCAATGATGGTGTTCGAAATCAATTTTCGAGCCAAAATGTCTTTTTCTACCACATCGCCCGCTGCCATCTTATCAGCAAGCCCGTTCATGGTGTTCAAAAAGTCCTCACGACTCATGACTACTTTTGTGGAGTTTTTGAGTTTCTCTTCAATCTCCTCAATCTGGTCTTTAAGGTCTTGTATTTCGGCCTCCAGTGCGTCAATGTCCTGCGTAAGTTTCTTCTTTACGCTGTCATTACCTTCTTCTCTGGCAATTGCAATATAACTCTCGGTAAGAGCCTTAAGTCGATTTTCTCTAGCGGTTTTGGCGCCAAGTAGGCTTCTCCTATCACTGCGTAGTTTTTCGAGTAGTTCTGCAGTGTAGCGGCCAATTGTCTCCGTATAGCGTTTGTATTGCTTTTCGTTGAATTGGAGATGGCGTAATTCCTCAACTAAAGCGTCGAAGACTACGCTCCCTCTAACACCTTTTACATCGCGAGTACAATCCTTGTTATGGCAGCGATAATACATGTATTTTTCACCACCTTTACTCTTGCTCGATTCTGGAGTCATTGCTCCGTTACAAACGCCACAGCGAACGGCGCCATGAGCAAGAGGATAGAAGGTTAACCTCTTCTTCCGTGATGATTTAGACTTAGGCGTAGTATAATTTATGTCTTGGACAATATTAAACTCGTCCTCGGTAATCATCGGCTCAAAATTTCCGTAAAGCCTTAAGTCAACCTCGTTGTCAGCCTGAGTGAGGATTCCATAGTAGAACGAATCATGGAAGATATTGGTTAGGGCATGCTGCCTGACCTCGTAGCGTATCTTATTCGCTTTTGAAATGCGGTGAACGTCATTATCCTTGAGGTATTTTTCAATCTCCTTATTGGTCTTACCCTCAAGTTTCATCTCCCAGGCTCTACATATGAAAGGGAAGTTGGCGTCTTTTGCATAGCGCCCTTCGTCGTCTCGCTCATATCCCCACTTATACTGACCTCCCGACTTTCCTTGTTCAAGATTTGTCCTAACGCCTCGTTTAACCTGTTCTGACAGGTGTTCTGAATACTGCTTGGACATTACAAAGAGCATGCCGAGCACCATCTTTCCATTTGAGTCGTCGGTAAATGCGAGTGTAGGGAATTTGAGCGAACGTATCTCGCCGTTATCAAGCATATCAATGATAGTACCAGCCTCAAGTGCATTTCTAGCAAGACGGTCTGGATGCCAGGCGATAATGCTATCGTACTTCTTGCCGCTACGGATATTCTCGAGCATTTCATTAAAGAGAGGTCGATTATTAGACTTCTTCGCAGATTTACTCTCCTTGATAATTTCTACGATATTTAGGCCATTTCGCGCCGCCATATCCTGGCACTCTTTAACCTGGTCTTCAAGCGATTTTTGCTGCCTATCCTCAGACTCGGTCGATTTTCGAGCATAAAGAGCATACCTCAACGGCCTCTCTTCCGATTGCTGTGCTGGTTTGTTCCTCTTTGCGCTCATAATCACTAAAACGCTCCTTCGAACGTATCTGTGTAATCGTCCAAGTTCGTCTTGATTCGGTTACGGGTTATTATTGAGAGAAATCAGCATGCAGCTCTGTGCTTTGCGAAATTCTCAAAAATCTATACGATTTTTGGTACGCTTCGTTTTACATTGGCGACACCTCCATTTCTTCTTTTAATCGTAATATCGGTAAAATTTGCTATTCCGTTTTCTTTGCAGAATGCGTTAAACTTCTTTGCTAATTCCTCATCTTGCGCTCTTTCAATGGAGGCAAGGTACTCACCCGTCTCTCCGCCATATCTTTTAATCTCTAACCTATCGGCACCTTTAAGGCTTCTGGCCATTTCAATTACAGCATTTTCAGAGTCCGAGACTATGAAATAATTGTACATTGAGTGTTTTGCTTCGATTTCGGGAAGGTTCTTAAATACGCTACGGACCCTATTTATAAGGGGAATTAGTGAAAATTGCATCCTTGGCTCGTGTTGAGTGCCTAAAAACAATGGAGCAAACAGGTAGTCGTAAAGCGTAATGCAATCACCATCGTACGTATAAGTAAATTCAACATCCATACCATTATGGGCATCCAAAAGAACCTCCGCTAAGGGCGAAAGAGTAGTCGTAAATGAGTCATTATGTTGCTGGTCGAATAACTGCTTGATGCCACGTATAACATTCTTATTAGCGCCATAATGTATAGCAACTCTAAGAATCTCAACGTATATTAAGTTGATGTAGGAAGCATAACTTTGTCGTCTTTCGAAGAGCCTAACAATCCGTGCTCGGATAATGGCCGACAGAACTTTATGCCTGAGGCGTCTAGAACGGGCGTGGACCACGTTTTGAGCGTCTTGCGCATACTTCTCATTTTTATCCCAAAAACGCACCAGGCTCAATGTGGCGCCTTCTGAGAAGTTAAGCCAAACATGGTTATTGCTGGCTTTTTTATTTTCTGCCATCCTTAGTCTCTTGCTCTGTAGTGCTGAAGTACTCTTGGAGGATGCGTTCGAGGGCCATAGTCATAGTTTGCCCCTTCTCGTCGGCATACTTGCGCAACTTTTCGACTAGTTGCCTGTCGATGTAGTAGTTGATATATGCTCCATCTTTTCGTGGTCGAGCCATATTATGCATCCTCCTCCGAATACGGTTTAATGCGTCTTTCGATTAATGAAATCTCATCGGCTGTCAGGGAATACTTTTTGTACAGTTGCTTGTCTATGTCGCTAATCCCTTTCGTCCAATCAATATCTGAACCTGAGGTAAAATCTTGGCACGGCACAAGGCTAAATGTTTTTGACGTAGCGTCATGGCTGCCCTTCAGTAAACTGTGCATATATCTTGCAAACCTGGTTTTTAGGTATTTCTCAAGGTTTTTCGCGCTCGATTCGTTTAATCCTAACTCCATACCTACGGCGATGTAAGATTCGGTGCATACTTCACCCGGCTTTCCAACGAATGCGTTCATATTATCGTCATTTAACTCGGTGCCAATGTTGTTCGCTCTCGGAATAAAGACCTTCCATACGTTTGCCCATTGCTTGTGTTTAGCAACAAACTTCTCGTCAATATATCCAAACTTCATGCCTTTCGAGTAGCATAGGAGTGGCTTTTTTATGCCAGATGGGCTGGTCTTATAATCTGAAGATTTTGAAAAGTTACCCTCAATGCCGAAAGGTTGTCGCGGCGAAATAATGGTCGAAAGCGGCGTAAAGCCAATTGCGGTCTTATCAATGATGGACTTAGCGTTTATATCCCTGATGAAAACATCAAAGTTGTTAATAATCATCGGTCTCGAACAGGTAAAAGTAGAACCATCGCCCTCATGGGTTGTAACCTTGACTAGTTTTTTAGAATTATCATATTTCTTGTCACGCAAAAAGTAGCAAACTCCGCCTCTGTTGTTTGTGCTCGGGAAGACATCGTCTGGAGAAAGAAAGTCGTGGATTTCAACTATATTTTTATCATTAAGCATTGTGGCTCTAAAATCGTCGAGACCCTTGCCGCCAACAAACCATCTTGTCGGTATAATCATGGTCGTATACCTCTTCGACAGATTATTGGAGGATTCTACAAAATAATTGTAAATTGGCTTAGAACTAGCCTTAGCACCGCCATCCGAAATATTATATGGAGGGTTTCCGACAATAGCATCAAACTCCATTTTGTCTCCTTTCTTGAATAGTTTAGTATAGATTTTCGAGTCTCCTTTAGCGAAGTCGTCGTCTGACAATAAATCATAAGCCGTCACAGTGGAGATATTGTCCACATTCAGCCCTAGGGTTTTATAAATTTTTCTAGTGAACTCGTAAGCAATTTTTGATGTAGGGATAGAATAAATCTTATCTTTATACTTCTTAAGATTAACTCGAGAGTCATTGAGGATATCGACTAAGGAAACCGCAAACTCGGCTTTTTTGCTAGCGATATCAAGGATATTCCCCTTTGACTTTATGATTTTAGCGATAGTATCTTCGCCGAGAGTCGATAAAATCTTGTGGCACACGGCTTGAGATGTAATGACCTCAGACTCCGAAAGCCTATCAAATTGCTTGATTGCCGTCTGGGCGCGCTCAAGAGGTGTTAAAGAATCGTCATTCGAAAGGCGATTAATTTCTGGAAATAGTGGCATCAAGTTTATTTTCAGCGAAAACATCCATAAGTTCTGCGATTTTGGTAAGGACGGCTATATTAAGCCCTAAATTGGAGGCTATGCGGATATTATCAGCATTGGATTCAAGTGATTTAAGAATGCCATTCAGACTTTCGACATTTGAGTCAGTAAGTGCCGAATAAAACAGAATTCGAGAGTAGTAAGTTTTAAATTGGCTTTCGAGCGATTTTGTATCATCATCCTTTTGGTCTCCTGAAGGCTCTTGGTCTAGATTGGACGCAGGAGTTGTCGTACTTTCGTTGCCTGCATTAGGCGTTTCGAAATCCTCATCATCTTCACCTTGGGTTAATTCGAATCTTTGATGACCTTTAAACTCGCCTTGTTTTTCGATTTCTTTTCGAATGTCGGCATCATTAAGTAGGCCAAAATCAATCGGTATCTCTTGTGCCTCGTCATAGATACCGCGCTCTCTTGAATAATTATCGATAGCGGTTAGGAGGTCTAGAGCCTCAACTCTTCGCAGGTGGTCCTTATTTAAGGTGATAATAGGAGAATACGAAAGGTCCTTTGAAATATGTTCAACTAGCGCATCGCGTCCGTTCTGAGAAGTACTTGCGTTATAGAAGAGTGAGCGACTTTCCTGCATGCTAAAGACGCGGTTAGGGCTGAAATCGATGAGGAGGGTTTGTGGTTTTTTGTCGAATTTAATAAAATCCCCATCCTCTGACGAGTATTTATCAACGAATTGATTCTGTAGCCTGAATGTAGCCTGGTCATATTCTTGAGGGGATGAAGTATCTTTTAGATAGAGCATCGTATCCCATTCTGGCACAGTGCTACCGGTTAGCATGCGATTGACTGTTAAGGTGATAGTCTTTTTGCCGTCAGATTCCGCTTGTCTAATGGCGCTTTTTACGGAATTAACACTCCTGTATTTGTTCGGTGCTTCGACGCCGGAAATATTAATAATTTCGTAATCAGAAAGGTTTTTAAAGGCATTTTTGTTTTCTGCAATAATCTGCTCCATTGCATCGCATGACGCCCTATATGGCAGCACAAAAACCATATGGCGGCATAAAGAGCCGCTCTTTAACCTCTCATAATCGAGGAAGCCGAATAACTCATCGTCATCTTCGGTGCCGTCGATGACTCTCAGGAACTCTAAAATCTCGTCGCCAAATATAAACTGTTTATGCGAACCATCTGGCTTTTTGAAAGTGGATTTTGGCTCGAATATCTTATTCAGTTTCGAGGCGATTCCTTTGGCCTGCAATTCAGCGAGTGTGGCGCGAATTTTCTTGCTTGGCGTAAATGCAAAACGAACCATCTGCGGAAAACCAAAATATGGATTATCCCACTCCTGATAGGGCTTGTTTGTGTCCGGGTTTATTGCCTGATTATCGATATCGTCAAAATGTTCCTTATCCCAAGCCACCTTAGAGTCGAGAATGTCAGTAGCCTGATAGAAGCCGATAATATCGTCATCTTCAAACTCGCGGCTCATTAAGATGCGGTATGGCGTTCCCGAAAGGTGAATCCGTACCTTCGACCTGAGGACCTTAATCTGTGCTTCTGCTTCATCGAAATCGACAGAGTCGTCCGTTTTGTCTCTTGATTCTCGCAATACTTTGCCGTATTCTTTGGCTCTGGCCCCAAAGTGCGTCTCATCAATTAAGAGCAGGTCGACTTTTTGACTGAAGATTTCCTTGTGTTTTTCTTTGATGGTGTCACCTTGAAGGTCTTCCAATGTTAAGAAAATGGCTGCTCGTTTACCGTCGGCCAGTGTCTTTTTGATTATTTCGTCATCTGCATTTAATTGACCTGAGTCCAGAAAAACGTAACCATTGAAGTTATCCGCGCTTTGAATGGTCATTCGCCACTCTTCTTTTACATCGGCTTTTGCTGATACAATAAGGACAGTCTTCGCTTTTATTGCGTTAGCGCAACACATAGAAGTAAAAGTCTTGCCGAAGCGCATTACGGCATAGAGTAGAAGATTAGTTCTACCTTTCTTAACGGCTTCAGAGAAACGCTGTATGACTTCGTCTTGGTTAGGTCTTGGTTTCCATGTGTCAGTAGAGGCATATGCTGTTATAACAGGAGTCGGTTTGTCGTTGAAGTTGTAATATTGGTACTTCTGAGTCTTATTCTCAAAGTCGTCTTTAATGTCGTCTATGGCGCGCTCAACGTCGTTAGGTGACGCATTCTTAAAAAACTCGTTAGAGTAATAAACTCCCTCTGTTAAAACTCCAGGTTCGAGTCTCTCTTTATTTAATGTATTCTCGATATAATCATGAACAGAATAGTCCCTAAAGAACGTATCGTCGGAAACAGTTGCTTCGGCGTCAAATTGCTCAGTGAGGTTTGAATATTTTTTACGCCACTCGTCGAGGCGAACTTTTACTGGCCTATAAGTATCACCTATTTTTAGATAGTTTGGAACAGTATTAGTGGAGAAGGCGTAGATATGAGGCTTAACGCGGCCTACGACAACTTCGTCTATATCGCCGGCATCTATCTTTTTATTCATTTTTTTACTCATTTAGCGTTCTCCTTTTTGAATTAAATCAAGGTATGTGTGCTTTTTCTTGCCGCGCCAATCCATTAAAACGCATAGCGTCTTTTTGGGGGCGTCCGCAGGTTTGCTTTCGTTCATAAAATCAAAGAGCGACCTCTGCTTATCGGTATTGGAATCTTTTGCGGAAATGGCGTACGGGCTCATTCCTGTAAAACCGTCCATTTGCCAAATATTCCAAGCGATTATTCTTGTTGCATCTTTCAATGTCTTTAATTCTGGTTCAGTTTTAAAGTGATATTTGTAATTATCTATAAAGGTAAAAAGAATGTTTTCTCGAGCAAGTAGAACATTGTCGCCTTGGAAATCGTAACCATAAATGGATTGTAGGGCTCTGAAAGCCCATTTTAGCCAATCGTCATCTGACTCTACGTTCTCGTGTATTACTCTGAATTTTCTGTCCAATAGGCCGATTCTTCGCTCAAGTTTGATTCGCTCTCCAGTAGTTGTGTCATATCTACTAGCGAGATATGGTGCCTCGCCACAAGTAACTTCCATTCTACGAGCGTCGACATAATCTTTCCATGTTTTTCCATCAGGAAAATCAATCTTGTCATGAAAGACGAGCCATTCCGTTCCTCTTTCCTCGTTAAACACGCCCTTTCGGCCAAACCAATGTTCGTCTACGAGGTTATTTTGCTTGTTGCAAACCCAGGACGGAGTAAATACTTCAGCACGTTTTTTAGTCCTATCGTCCTGTTTCGACTTGAGTTTTGCAGTCCTCGGCATAATCACATTCCAATATCTGCCAGTCACAAGATTATCTGTAATCTTTCGGTCTTTTTCAAAGCGCTCACCGTAAGTGTCCGCATAATCGTCAGTGGCCCATACGATATTCTCGCCAGTAGTCATATCCTTAAGAAGGGCACGCAAAAGAGAAGGAGAAATGTTTTTGATATTCTCCTCGACGATATCGATTGCGACGCTTCGTGGAGCCACTTAAAAACCTCCTAATTTCTTACTAAAATTATACTCCAACTATGTGCATTTTTCAACATAAAACTAGTAAGAGAAAAGGAGGTGAAGCCGCCCAGGATTTGATAGATTCAATTGGGCTATCTCACGGGTCGTTGACGCCCGGTGTGGTCGAAGTGCTTCCACAACTGTTAATTGTGTCGAGAAGTTTAATCTCCATGGCAACTAGTTTCTCCGTAGGTACCTCGCTTAAATCACGCTTCGATACCTCGTCTCTTATTTTTGCTAACTGCGACCCCAGAGACTCCAGTTGGCAGTTTTTCGTCATCTTGTATTTTTCCATGAGGGCGTCTGCTTCTAAGTTTCGATAATTTTGAATCTCGACCTTCAAATCACGTGACCAAGATATCAGTGTCCCCTTACTTGCGCCGAGGCTCTTTGCGATTTTGTCGTAACTATTACCTCTGGCTCGTAACTCTACGAACTGGTCTTTTAAATCGTTCTTATTTTCCATGGTGTTTCTCCTTATTGATGATTATCGAGTTCGAAAACGATTCCCCTGATGACAGTGTCATAGTTTATAATCGTAGACGTACTCTTGTTTTGTATCTAATATTTCGTTTTTATCGGACGGTCCAAAAATAGTACAATTATGGTTCTCCAGGAACCAGTTCGCCACATATAAGATGTGTTCGGAATATCGTTCCCATCCCCAGTCACATGAGCAAAAAATGGCTCTTTTGCAAGTTCTATCGTCGCTCGCTGGTCGAATAGACCCGCTTCGCTAGATAGAATGTAAAATAGCCTATTTTTGTTTGATATGATGATTAGCGATTCCCCGCTGTCGGCAAAAGGAAAGCCCCGCAAGTTGCGGGGCGAACCGAAGCTAATCAGCCAGGAATGATGTATTTCGTTGTGGACAGCAAACGTTTGACGGCAGACTGAACGTCATTCAGCGAACCGGCGCTATTGAGGAGCCTATCAAGTAGGCTGATGCGGCGGACGCCGTGAAGCTGGACTTGCGCTTCAGTGGCGGCGACGGCGGCTTTGAGGCTGTCGAAAACTGGTACATGATGGCCGAAATGGACTTCCCAGCTCCGGTAGAAGAGCTGCTCGAGCATGAGATTGTAGTGTAAATCTAGCTCGGAATCGGGATGGATGCTGGCGTGGGCGTATTTCTCGGCGAAAGTCGTGAGTGGCTCACTCCAGAGGACGAGAATGCCGCCGTTGAGCGCGCAAGTAACGGCTTCTACGACGGTGCCCGAGTCGGGCTCGGCTCCATCGCCCATGGGCGTGACGTCGGCGAAGACGATTGGCGCTTGCGAAGCGTAAAGTAAATCGGTGAGTAGGCAGATACGCGGACGCTGCTGCGGCTCCCATTGGGCGAGACCGGCATTGGACGGCGTGATGACGCTGAAAATGCCACTCGCGGAAATGATTGCGTCTTGCGCGCGGACGCGAGCCTGAGCTTCCTCCCAAGTCTCACGCTTGCCATCGGGCAAGTCGCGCGGAAAGAGCCCTGGTCCAGCACTGTAACATTTGTACTGATAGCTTGGTTGTTTGGTTGACAATGTGCAACACCACCTTTCAGAGGTATTATAGCACAGATTAGATTAAATCGGAATTGAGATAGTAATAATATTCCAAAAGTTCGCGGGAATAGTTCTTGATAATGGCCATTTGGGGCTGCTTGGGGTCGTCGTGATGAGGTGGAACGATGAGCATGCGAGTAATACCGATTTGTTCGACGAAGGCGGGATTGTGACTAACCATAATAATTGTACCGTCATAATCGCGCAAATTTTCGCCGATAATTTTCTGAGTATCGGGGTCAAAATGGTTGGTAGGTTCGTCGAGAATAATGAGATTGGCGCGCTGAAGTAAGGTCTTGCAGAGAGCGACGCGAGCTTTTTCGCCAGGGGAGAGGACGGAAACTTTTTGGTTGATTTCGTCGCCGGTGAATAAGAAGTTGGAGAGGACGCCGCGAAGTTCGGTGTCGGTGAAGTCGTGGCTATTGACATTCTCAAAAACCGTGCGGCGCTCGTCGAGAATTTCGAGCTCCTGAGCGTAGTAAGCGATGGTGGTGTTTTGTTGGAGGATGATATTGCCGCGGTCGGGCGTAAGATTGCCAACGATGAGCTTGAGGAGAGTAGATTTGCCGACGCCGTTTTCGCCGACAATGAGAAACTTCTCGCCGCGAGTGAGACTAAAAGATAGGCCATCGTACAGGGTTGGTCCGTCGGGGTAGTGAAAGGCAAGATTCTGGACTTCGAGGGGAGTTTTGCCGCTGGGCTTGGCAGGAGTAATGTTGATGGCAACGTGGGCATACTCTTGTTCACGGGTGCCAAGCTCGGCTAAACGTTTGGCGAGGACTTTTTCGCGTTGATGTCCCATACCAATCAGAGCGGTATTGGAGCGCTTGGTGGCACGCGCACGCGCGACAAACTCGCTGAGGCGTTTAATTTCCCTTTCTTGCTCGGTAATGCGAGCGTCTTCGGCGGCTTTTTCTTCGGCGTATTGACGACGGAATTCTTGATAATTACCACGATAAACTTTCATCTTGTGGGTAGTTTTGTTGACGAATAGGGTTTTGTTGGTAACGGCATTGAGAAAATCGACATCGTGAGAGATGACGAGGACGGTGCCGCGATAATTGCGCAAGAAGTTAGAGACGAATTGTTTGGTCTCGGCGTCGAGGTGGTTGGTGGGTTCATCGAGCAAGAGCAGGCCAGCATTCTCAAAGAGAACGCGAGCGAAAGCGACTTTAGATTTTTGGCCACCAGAAAGCTCGCTCATTTTACGGTCAACTAAGTCGGAGAGGTGCATTTTCTCGAGAATTTTGAGGAGCTCGTAGTCGAAATTGGTGAGGTCATAAGAATCAATTAAATCTTGTAAATGATTGATGCGATTAAGAATAGCTTGGCTATTGGGGTATTTGGCGAGTTGCTCGTATTCACGGCCGATTTGGGTTTGCAACTCGTCAATGGGGCGTGCGCTGGCGACGTATTCCCAAACGGTCATATTGGAATGCTCGGGTGGAATGGTGATTTCTTGAGGCAAATAGCCAAGACGAAGGCTGGGGAGCTCGATTTTACCATCGTCGAGCGGTTGCTGACCGAGGATGATGCGGAAAAGGGTGGTTTTGCCGGCGCCATTGACACCAACGATGCCGACTTTGTCTTTGTCTTCGAGAATAAAATCACAGTCGTCGTAAACGATTTTGGTACCGTAGGCAAGATGGAGATGGGAGGCTTTCATATTTGAGTATTATAGCATAAAATGACGAGTTTTGGTTGATTTTGAGTAATTTTAGTGTTCAAAATATTGACAAAATTGATAAAGTGTGCTACAATGAAGAGATAGGGTAACTTCAAGTTAAGGCTTGAGGTCTTGAATATGCTGCAGGCGCGTCGCGGTGGTGGGGTTGATACGGTGAGTCTGGAGAAGCCGGTAGATTTGACTAATTTGGCTGTCAGAGAGTGTTTGTGGGGCATGGCACGGCTGGAGGAGATGGCCGAGCTGGGCTTGAGTGCCAACTTGACAGTTTGTGGGGAGGTTAGAGACGGCTTTGATGGTAGCTTGACGGCCAAAAATAATTAGCGAATAATACGGAAATTCGGTAGAGAGAAAATCTTGCAAGGCGGTGAGGTGGAGCTGGTTTTGGCGTACGGGGTTGTAAAATTGATGTTTGACTTTGCCGTAGCTGAGGGTTTGCGTCCAGTGCTTGAGGCGCCCATCACCGTAGATATAGCCGGAATAATCTTTGGACTCGAAAACGAAGATTCCCTGCTGATTGATGGCAATGCAGTCGATTTGGACGAATTCAGAGCCAGCGAGATGTTTGACCGAGGCGCTTAAGGTAAAATCGGTAAGGTCGTAACTATGTTGAGTCTGGAAATTCACCTTGGGCGCGTAATAATCAACGAAAATATACTGAGGGTCAAAATAGCGCTGGAGACTAAAGACGAGACGAATTTCGGCGGGTGTGGGCTGGACTGGGCAGGGCGAAGTGACTTTAGTCCCCGGAATAGCATATAAAGTTGGTGAGGTCACTATTTTTTGGACTTGCGGGCGGAAGTTTTAGTACGCTTGGCGGATTTGGTAGCTTTGGCGGCGGATTTAGGCATTTTGGGTGTAGGACGCATAGTAGCACGAGTAGCAGTGGCAAGATTGAGATATTTGCGGAGCGAGAAGTAAGTCGAGAAGGAGCCGGCGAAGACTAGCAAAGCGGTGAGGACGAAACCTTGAGATAGGATGATGTCGGCGAAGTATTGGTCGAAGATAGGCGAGATGATATCGCTAATGATGCCGGTATTAGGCACAAAGGCGACTTCACCGAGAGGCGGGAGATAAGCAAGGTCGTCTTCGTCATCGAGAGTAGGAATGGAGGGGATGAGGTTATCGTTCTCGTCGGGGAGTTCGGGTGTGACAGGCTCTTCGGGGGTTGGTTCGGGAGTAGGAGTGGGGGTAGGAGTAGGCTCAGGTTGGTCGGGGATGACCGGGCCAACGGGTGGAGTAGTGGTAGTGTAAGTCACGGTAAATTCGCGGTCTTGACTACCCATGATGCCATTCACAACGGCGATGTCTTTGCGGAAGCCGTCAAGGTTGGGTGAAGTGATAGAGAATTCTTTGCCAACACCATATTCGCCAACAAAATCTGGGAAGGCTTGACCGCCGGTAGAATAAACGTAATGAACGGTGACGGTGTGTTTGACTGGGGTGTAGTATACGGTGTGCTCGAGACCGCCTGCGGGAACGGTGAGCTCGACGATTTCTTCGCTACGAGTATAATCGGGTAATTCTGGTGATGGGACGCTAATAGTTTCGCCGGTTTCATGCTCGCTAATATGGTCGGGGAAGGCTTTAGTGCCGTCGTCTTTGACGTAGTGAATTATGACGTGCTGTTTCTCGGGGGTTTCCTCAGGGGTTTTAGTATAGGTAATAGTCCAGTCGGCGTCGCCACCATTGATGGTGCCAGTAGCAGAGCTGAAGTCGGGAGTGAAGCCAGGAACTGTGGGTGATGGAATGTCATAAGGGGTGCCATCAGCTAGTTCTTGATGGACGGCGGTAGGAGTGACGACAGATGGGTCGGGTTCAGCTTCGCCAAAATCAATAACGTAAGTGACGTTAAGGTCGTAGGTTTGAGGCTCGTCCGGGTCGGTACTAGGGTCAATGGTAGAGCGGCCAGTGTAGGGTAAGACGGTATGGTCGAAGGTGACGCCAGAAACGCCATTGAGCTGAGTATAGAAACTGGTGCGGTTGGTGATGGTGCCGTTGTAGGGCGAGGTTTCGGCGAAGTAACGGAAGTAAACGGTATCACCGGTTTGTCCGGCGGGGCTAAGCTGGAGCGGGGTTTGCAAAGTGAAACCGTCGGTAGAGTTCATCGGCGCGGAAATTTCGACTGGTTGCCAGCTAGTTGAATCATTGGGGGTGGTGGTATACTTGAGAGTTTCATAGCTAAGGGGCAAGAAACCGGAGTTGGTGAAGGATTCGGATTGACCTTCTTTGTTGGTGGCGCTAGATTCGTCGTTGATATAAGTAGAGAGGCGTTCGAGATAGAGTGGGAACTTAGGGTCGCGGTTGGTGATGTGGGTAGTGTATTCGACTAAGTTGCTTTCGGTATTCTCGATTTTACCCTCGATTTTGCCTTCGACATTACTGTCGGCGGAAATTGGCCACTGCATATTGGAGATGGTGATACGGGTGTTGGATTCGCTAGTGCTGCGTTCGGCGTAGAAGAAATCGAGATTGACGACGTCGCCGGCACTAAAGTGAGTCGGGATGGTAGTGGTGACAGGTTCTTTGCGGCAAGATTCGACGCGACTATTATAAATATCGTTGCCGATGTTGTTGGGGTTAGGGAGGTTTTGGCGGCACTCGATATCAGTGTTGACATTGTTGACGGTGGAGACGACATCGCCATTTTGATTGATGGTGAAGCTGCCTTCGGTGTCCATATGGAGACCGCCAAGGTCGAGCACAAGTTGACCATTGAGGAAGACCCAGACATCGTCATCGCCGCTAAACCAGAATTGTTCGCTGCCGTCAGCGGCAATTTTCATCGGGATTTGAAGATGCGCAGTGAAGTGGAAATTGTGACCGCTCCTAGTGGCATCATCGTTTTTGGAAAAATCAACATCGTCGAGCGGGAAAGTACCTTTGCTACCGTACTCGTAAGTGTTGTTGCCGGAACGACGGAAAGTAATTTCGCGGTCATATTGCTTGGAAAGTTGTTTGCCATGGTCGTCCGTGGTTTCGTGGAACCAGCGATAGAAGTTGTCGTTAGTCTGGACAGGATTGTGACCGGTGATATTGGACGTGAAGATGTCATGATAAGCTGCCCAAGCGTCCGTGCTATTGGTGTAAGATGGTACTGGGAGGCCATCGCTACCGAGCTGATTTTGGACGACACCAGGAATGATACCCTTGGCGTAAAGGCGGCAATTAGACCATTCGAACTGACGATTCTCAGCCGAGCAGGCGTCTTCGCGCTGATCCCAGTAGGTGATTGGCAATGTGATAGTATCAGGATTACCGAGCGATGCTACTTGCCAGGAAGCGGGAATGCCGTTTTGGTGTTCGACGCTTTCGAGCGACATGGCGCGAGCTAAAGAAGATACGCCAATAATCACTAACACCAAAAAAGAAGCGCAAGAAATAACGCGCGCGATGGAGCAGAGACGGTGCTTCATGAGTTTTTGTTTATATTTTTCTCTAGGCATAGATTTTACCTTTGTGTAATTATAATAATGCTTAACTTTATATATTATTATAAGCCATAACGTTATTAAGGTCAAGGTTTGTTTAAGATTTGAGTTAGTGGTGATATATAAAAATGTTGTAAAATTCACGGAAATTTTTAAGATAAGTGAGGAGAACGAAAAGTCGGAAAGTGTTTGCGAGAGTGGAAATGTGTTATAATGTAGCAGTATTGAGGTAACAGATTAAACAAAACTCAAAGTTCTTTAATTCTAAGAAGGAGGTGGTCTGCTTGCCACAATATGAGCGATTGGATCAGACGACGCAATTGTTTCTGAAGAAATGGTTGCGGACGCGGCCAGAGCAACTGGAACCGATGCTCGTGGAACGTAAACAGGCTAAAACTGAACCGAGGATGAACCAGTGGAATTATGTGTATAAATACATGATTCCCTCGTTGCTGTCGAAATTCTTTTTCGTGCGGATTTCGTGGCGGAAGCTGGGCAAGTTGCACACTGATTTATGTCGGACATGTCGTCGGTGGGCGAACGGTAATTCGGAGGAAGAGAAAAATTATTTGCAGGCGATTGCTGACTTGTGGCCGGAAATTGAGCAAAAGTGCCGTAAAAATCGCGGGCTTTACAAGTTCTTGCGAGATTACGGAATAAGTGATTCTCTATTGATTCCTTATATTTTCAAGTTGTCTCCCGGCTATAAGGCAATGGAGTTTCATCTGGGTTATTCGTTTGACCTGCTAGACCGGTATGTAAAAGTGACTAAAAGTCATAAAATGGCGTACTACATGATAAAGCATGAGTCGACGGCGGTGTCCTTTACTTGGCGAGACTATTTGTCAAAGAAGGAGCAGGTAAAGCATGCTCTGCGTTGCGGGTATAAGCCAATATTGGTGGTGCTGGCGGCAGGTGCGATGACGGAATGGCGCGATTTTGGCTGGAAGCCGGAATTTTGCGCGAAGATTTTTGGCCGCGTGGAAGCTTATGATAAAGACCCGAGTGTGACGGAAGCATTGACGAAGATTTATGGAAAGCCGATGTCGGACTACGGGATTAACTATCATGTGGCGGATGTAAGCGAGTCGTTCGCGGACGAAAGTTTGCGAGGGAAAGTTGATATTATCAGCTTGAAAGGTTTTATGTCTTATCATCACCCGAAGAAACGGACGTTGCACTACTTGCAGGCTTGCTATGATATGCTCAGACCAGGCGGAATTGTGACGTTTGATTTGCAGGTAATGGAATTGCAAATGCTGCGCTGCGGCACATCGTTGGGGTGGGGCGGCACGTCGCTACTCCCGGATTTTACACCGAAAATGGCAATGAGGCGGATTCGGAAAGCGGCAAAAATTGTAGGTTTTGGAGTGCAGTCGGTCGACGTGGATCCGTCGGAGAGGCCGACATTTGTGCAGTTTTGTCTGCAAAAGGAGCGATGATGACCCCTTCTAGGAATACCCTGCTCGAGTGAGTGGGGTATTTTTGTTGACGAGATAGATGAAGCTATGCTATACTAAACTTAAGTATATTATATAGAATATATTAATTAAGGAGGTAGGGTGAGTTTAGTTTCGATACTGCTTTTTGCAACGGCAGTGCTGACAATCTTGACGGGCTTTATGACCGTGATGGGGTCATCAAAAGCTGACCGTAAGCATAGCGTGTGGTTTTTCGTTTCGGCGTGCGCGAGTGCGGTTTGGGCAATTTCGATTGCAATTTTCTTGGCTTTGCCGGTGGACGCTGAGGCAGTGGCGCCGGTCGTGATTCTGTTTATTTATTTGAGCGCTTTGTTGGTTTCGCCATCAATGTTGGGGTATACCAGCTGGAAATATACGGCAGGTAAGATTTTAACTTGTACATCGCTGCTGGCGGGGTGTATTTTGGGTGGAATTTTGATTGGCAACCAAGATTTATTGTATGAAGGTTTTTCTTTAACTTATAACGGTAATTCTGTACAGTTAATAAATGGTTGGTTTTATTGGCTGTACATGTCATATTTCGTGATTGTGATGTCGCTGTTCTGCTGTATGACTTATTATCGGGCGCGACATGCGACGAATAAACGCATTAAAACTGGTATGTACGTTTTGTTGGGCGGTATGATTCCGGCGGCAATTTGTTCGGCAGTGTCGGATTTGATTTTGCCACTGTGGGTGCGATACGATTTGATTTGGGTAGGGCCACTTAGCATTAGTATTACGGTGATTGCCTTTTTCTACGCGGCTTTGAAGTATCGAATTATTTCGATTGTGACGCGTTGGCTAAAGGTGATGGCCTATGTGGTGATTATGCTGGCTGGTGCGGCGATTTACATGGTGTTGTTTTACATCATCTTTACGGCATTGTTTAAGATTCCAAATCCATCAACTTCGGTGTTGGTTTTGAACTTCTTGATGATTGTGATTGTGTTGTTGCTGATGCCAGTAATTCAAGAAATTAGTGCATCAGTGCGGTCGATGATTTTGGTGGGGCAAGTAGATATTGCTTACGTTATTAAAAAGCTGAATCATTTGGCGACGCGCAATGTAGATTTGCGGGATTTGGCGGGATTTTTGGCTGACCATTTACATTTTGCCTACATTGGGTTTGTGATTAACGGGAGATTGTACGGTTCGAAATCTTTGGCGATTTCGTCGGCGGAGTTAAATAGTATTGCGCACTTGAAACCGGCAACGGGTGAAATTTGGCAAGTGCCGAATAAGACCGTGCAAAAAGCTTTTGATGAACTAGGACTAAAAGCGGTGGCGGAGTTGCGCAATGCAAAGGGTAAACCGTTTGGGCAGTTGTTGGTGGGTAAGCCGTTGGGCAAGTCGACCTTTGAACGACGTGATTTGATTCAGTTGGAGATGATTATTAATCTCGTGGCGACGGTGATTGATTCGGAGAAACATTTACGCGCATAAGATAATATATAGCTAAATGGAAATATAATAAGGAACTATAATAATGGTTGCGAAATTGATGCATCAGACGAAGGTGATGATTCTGTTGTCGCTGAATGCGGTAGCGATTATTATTGTAGGCGTGATGATTTTCTCGGCGATTAACTTGAACGGAGGAATTGGGCTAAGAGTAGTGGATGCGCGCAGTGATGTGATTGGTGATAGTTTGGAGGAGTTGGGTTTGATTGCGCCAGGAGTGGAGGAGTTACAAGCGCCGCCGCAAGTGACGATTGATATTGGCGGAAATTCGACAACGGTAACGCGACCGACTTCGCCGTCGCATAATCAAGGTAGTGCGCAGGTTTCGGGCGGCTCGGCTAGTAATGGTAGTGTGGGCAATGGTTCGGTGGGGTCGGGCGAGCTTTGGAACGAAACGGCGATTACGATGTATCAAACGGCGGATTTTGATATTTGTGTAGCGAGTGGCTTGGGTGATTTGGGGGAAATGTATTGGCAGTCAGATAATCCGGCGGTGATTTCGAAGTTTTATAATTCGGCACGAACTTGGCTAGGTTATACGGCTGACCGATGTCGTTACCCAGTGATTACTGGTACGGGTACGACGACGATTACGGCGGGTACTTATGATGGGCGCAGGCATGATAAGATTACGGTGACGGTGATTGCGCCGCCAGTGGAGCAGTGGAAGCATGATGTTTTGACTTTAGTAAACCAAGAGCGAGCTAAGCAAGGGATTGCACCGCTCGCTTGGGGTGGCAGCTGTGAAGGGGCGGCAAATGTACGCGCACGAGAAATTATGACGAGCTACGCACATACGCGTCCGGATGGTAGTTCTTGGCAAACAGCTTGTCCAATTCCGCAGACGGGTGGTAAGAGCGGCGAAAATTTGAACGCAGGTAATGCGGCAGTGTCTCCAGCGACGGTGGTAGCATCTTGGATGAACTCGCCAGACCACCGGAAGAATATTTTGGATCCAGACTTTAAGTATTTAGCGGTAGGTTTTATCTTTGATCCTAATTCACAACATAAAACATACTGGTCGCAATACTTCTCAACTTTTTAGACTGTGAGAGTATAATGTGCGAAGTTTGCGACTAATAGCTAAATAACAGGGGTGATAAGTTAATGAAGCTTGGGAGTATGCTGGTGAAGCGCGGGAGTATGTTAGTCCAGTGTGTGAGCTAGTTTTTGGAGACGGGTTAGTCAGATGGGTGAATGTTTTGTCGTGCTAATCTGCGGATTTGGCGGATTGAGCGATAACGGCAGCTTCGATATCGCGACCAAGTTGAGTGATTTTAGTAGTACTGGGGAAATTTTTGGTCAGAACGACAACAGTGTAATGTCGATTAAGAGTGATAAAATCGAGAATGGCAGCGTCACCATAAGTAGTCCAGTAAGTTTCGTGCCAATCCCAGCCAACTTTGTCGTAAACGTTGACTTGGTCGGAGAAACCGGCGGGAAGACCTTGACGCCAATCATAGATAGTGTTGGTGTCAATTTGGGTGGGCGGTTGATGAAGCATGGAATCGGCGAGTAAGTCCCAGAGTTCGGGCGTGAGATCATTGTGCTGCCAGTATTGATAGAGTAATTTGGTAAGGTCGGTGGCGGTGGAAGCGAGACCGTTATCACTGGTATGTTGCATGGAGAGTTTTTGAATAAGCTGAGCAACGCGAGTTTGACGGGTGGGGCTAGCGGCGAGTACGTCGGCGCAACCGTTGTATGATTCGCGAATGGTGAGGTCGAGACAGGCAGATAAAGTGAGTCGGCCTTTGTCGGCGGTGCGGACGAAAAATTGGTCGAGTTGGTCGTGGCCGAGGGCGATTTGTTGATAACCATCGTAAACGAAAAGTAATTTATAAATCGAAGCGACATTGAAAACTTGATTAGCGTTGTATTCGGCGGCAACACGGCGATGGTCAAGGTCATAAATCATCACACCAGCCGATTCGGATGAGGTGAGTGTGGCCACCCAATAGTCGAGCATGGGCTGGAGATTGATGAATTCGGGAATTTCTGTAGAGTGATTGGAATTGGAAGTGGAAGGGTTGGGTAAAATCCCGGGAATGGTGGATGGATTAGAAATGTTAGAACTGTCGTCATTAGGCGTGTTGTTGGAAGTATCATCAGCAGTATCGGTGAAATGTTGCTCGATATGTAGCTTAATGATGATACCGCCGACTAAGACGATAAAACTGAGTGCAACCGTGACAACGGTAATGAGAACGTCAGTAGATGGTTTGTGATTCGGCTGCATAGAATTATGGCTGGGCGGGGCGAGCCTGAATCAGACGGTTAAGAAAGACGGCAGCGTCAGCGTCGGACATAAGACGAGTTTGGAAATTGTCGTCGTAAATCGTAGGGACAATATGAGTTTGTAAAAGTTGGTTTTGCCAGAAATAATCGACGAGAATTAAGCTGCGAGTGGTGCCAGGCCAGGCGCTTTGGTCGAAGAAAAGGTTGCCGAGACCGTAATAAATTGCGCCGTCGCGATAGAGTTCGAAAGTTTGGGGCTGGTGAGCGGCGGTACCGACGACAATATTGGCGCCGAGGTCAATGAGATGACGGAAAAAACCGATTTGGTCGCCAGCGGAAGAATTGGCGGCGTCACAAGTGGTGTTTTCGTTGGGGTCGGCGTATTCGTTGCATTCGTAATATTGTACGTCAACGATGATAAAATCGCCACGCTGACGAGCGGCAGCAATATCGGTTTGGGCTTTTTCTTCGGTGTAAAAGTTGGCGCCAGGAGTATCATCGAGAGTATAGCCGCCGGTGGAAAGATTGTAAGCGAGCATGGTTAAATGATTATTATCTTGATTAATTTCTAAGGGCACGGCGGCTTCGGTAGCGGTCTTGCCGCCGCCGACGGTCTGAATGCCGAGAGCGTGGTACTGGTCGATAGTGCTGATAGCATCTTGGTCGCCGCAATCTTGGTTATGATTCCCCGTCAGCTCAACAATATCGAGGCCGATGGCAGTGAGAGTGTCAATCATGGCGGGCTGGGCGCAGATATTGGCGCCGTTGGCACTAGCGGAGAAAGAGGCCTCATTGCTGGTGTGGGTAAGATCGAAACTGCTAAGAAAGTCAGCGATTTGCTCAGCAAAATAAGTAGCGTCGCCGACCTGGGTAAGTTTAGTGTTCATGCGACGAGAAAGTGCGGTGACGCCGGTTTGAGCGAGGGTGAGGACGGTATCGGAAGTGGGGAGGGCGGCAATATTAGATTTAAGGAGATTGGCGATAGTTTCTACGTCTTGAGGGAGGCCGGAAATTTCGAAATACTGGAAGAAGGCACCGCTGGTGAGCGAATCTAGATAATAATTACCATCGAGCGAGAGAAGCTTTTGCTCGGCATTGAGGTCCCAAACGGAAACTAGAGTGCCGGATTTGGCTTCGGCGGACGTAACATTAGTGGCGGCACTGTAAAAATTGGTCACAGGGAGGAGAATATCGTAAAGTACTAAAGTAGAATCGGTAGTGGAAAGGTCGAGTTGAGTAGTGCTTTCACTAGCGCCGATGATGACATCTTGTTCGAGCTTGAGTTCGTCGGTTAGGAGATTATTGACGAAGTCGCGATTGGCTTCGGTGGTGCTATCGGCAAAGATAACTTTGCCCGGCTGATGAAAAATGCCAGTCTTCATGATGAGCTGAATGCCGAAAAATACGGCTAGAACTACTACGACGAAAGTAATTAAGATTGCATTAAGTTTGGTTTTGTGTTTGACTAAAGATTTGTCGTCCTCCATATATGTTTATTGTAACATAAAACTCTTGCAGAAGCGGAAAATGTGTTAAAATGGAGTGAGATAAGTTAAAACTAACTAAAAGAAAATAAAAATGTTTTTAAATATACTATTATTGATTATTGGTTTTATATTTTTAATTAAGGGTGCGGATGTTTTTGTGGATGGGGTGTCGAGTACGGCGCAGAATTTTCGAGTGTCGAAGATGCTAATTGGGCTGACGATTATTGCTTTTGGCACAAGCGCGCCAGAACTGGCGGTGTCGATAAGTGCGTTGGCGTCGGGAAGTGGCGACATGGTGTTGGGGAACGTGATTGGTAGCTGTATTTTGAACATTTTGTTGATTCTAGGGATTGCGGCAGTGATTCATCCGATTAAAATTAAGGCGAACACGGTGCATAAGGAAATTCCGCTTTGCGTGTTGGTATCGACTTTGTTAGCCGTATTGTTGCTTGATTCATTTTTGAGTGGTGGTGAAGATTTGTTTACGCGGTCGGATGCGTTGGTGGTGGTATTATTCTTTACGGTGTTCTTGTATTATTTGATTACGCTAGCGAAACAGAGCCGTGAGAATAAAGAAAATGAAAAAGCGAAATACAAATTATGGAAGTCATTGCTATTTGTGCTGGTGGGACTAGCGGGAATTGTGCTGGGGAGTGAGATGGTAGTACGCAACGCGAGTGCAATTGCGGCGGGGATTGGCTGGAGTGAGCGGTTGATTGCGCTGACGGTAGTGGCGTTTGGCACTTCTCTGCCGGAGCTGGTGACGACGATTGTGGCATCGCATAAGGGAGAGCAGGATTTGGCAGTCGGGAATATTATTGGTAGTAATATATTTAATATTTGTATTGTGCTTGGTGTGCCGGTGTTGATTTTTGGAACGGTGCCACTGGCGGGATTTAGTATGCTAGATATTATTATGTTGGTGGTGTCGGCAGTAATGCTGTTTGTATTCGCATTTACGAAACGGACGTTGGGACGAGGTGAAGGTATTGCGATGTTGGTAACATTCGTGCTGTATTATGGCGCGATTATGATTCTTTAATTACGAACAGCAGTAACGATAAGACGATGAGTGGCGTCTTGGTTGGGCAGGGGTGTGCCGGCGCAAGTCATCAGGACAAGAGTGGGCTCGGCTGCGGCTTGGAGAATTTCGGCCATACTAATATCGGCTTTGGCGAGAGTTTGCAACTCGGTGATAGTATAAGTGTCATGGTTGTAAACGATGGTGTCGCCAACTTGGACTTGGTGCAACTTTTTGAAGACGGTGGAAGAGTGTCCGATGACGAAGAGTTTATTATCGGCTTGGGCGTACACGCCAGCGATAGCGGCGGGAGCAATGAGCTGATGGTCGGTGAGTTGGAGCGAGGCGACAGGAGTTTTGAGCTGGATGCTGGAGATTTCGAGCTGAGGGTAGCTAGTGGCGTCGACCGGAACAGAGGGTTGAAGGCCGATAAAGACGTAAATCGGAATCATGACAGCCAAAAAAGCGACGAGGAACATCTTCACTTCGGTAGTGTCCCAGTTGAGTGGGTTGAGATTTTCCCATGTGCAATATTGTTTAAGTTTGTGCACAAAACGTGACCAGAAACTTTTCACTCTACTAACCTCCATAACTATTTTAATTATAGCATAAGTAGAATGAAAAGTGGGGATTTAAATAATACGAATGATAATCTTTAGCTGAGTTTAAGTTTTTTGACGGTGCGTCGAGTAGATTTCTGAGCGGAAGAAGTAGATTTTTTGACGGGTTTCTTGGCGGATTTGGTAGTTTTAGGAGCTTTGCGGGCCTGTTTGCTGGCTTTCTTAGCGATACGCTTAACTTCTTTGTCGGCTTTTTTAGCGGCAGCGGAAAGCTGGCGGTTGGTTTTAGCAGCAGATTTGTGAGTGGGCTTAGTAATAGCGGGTTTAGATTTGGCTGATGCTGAGCGAGAGGACTTTGACTTGCCTTTGAGCTTAAGTTTAGCGCCAAGATTAAGTTTACGCCGATTTTGCGCAACGGTGACTTTGGCTTCACTCTGGACAGTAGGAGCAGCAGCGCTGTTATCTATGGAAATTCCGGCGGCGATATGCTCGATTTTGGCCTCGGAAGGAGCTGGAGCGGTTGGTTCGGTAATGGGGCGAGGCTGGAAGAAAATCTTGGCCGTGGTGCCGAAGCCGACGCGCGAGGTGACTTCGATATGGCGATTGCTGAGCAGGCGGCAGGCAGCGTGCGAGAGTGTGGTGTCGGAATCGGTAATAGTGATGGACTCTTTGTCAACGCCGATAGTGACCTGGCTGCGGTCGGCACGCTGGATGGTAGAGCTGAGCTGTTCATCAAGGAAAGATTTGATTTGCTCAGGATTGGAAACTTGCTTAGTGGGGTCGGAAACGTCAAGATTTAAGACAATACCGTTTTGCTCGGCGAGCGGAAGATATTTGTTATAAATCTCACTAATGATTAAAGATAAGCGGTACATATTTATATTATAGCAGAAAATTAAGACGAAATAGTAAAATACCCACCGATGAAGTGGGTATTTGAGGGCTGATAGGCTGGATTGATGATGAGGGATTTCTGTATTAATTATATTGCTTGCCAAGCGTTACTTTATTTTACTGGGCGGCGACGCACCGCACCGAGAAGCCGCTGCTGCGACCGTAGCTGCTCACGAGGACGCGACTACTACCGAAGAGCAGGTTGTACGCGTTGCGAGCATCGTCGGCCGTACGCGACCAATAGTAACCGCTGGAGCCCGCACTGTCCAGAGTACCCCCATTGACGTGCCCGGCATGCACAAAGTTATATGGCGTACCCCTAATTTTTGTACTGCCAGCGGAGCTATCTGCAATTCCTTCGGATTGTAGCATGCTAGAATATTCTGTATTCGTTGGTAATTTCCATCCCTTTGGACAAACACTACCCGAGCCGCCAGTACCAGCTGTTGCTGCCACCCAGTTATAATAAACTCCATTTGTGCTATCTGCAGTATTCCCAAAACTAATCGAACGTGGTTCAGTGGCACTATTTGTCCAGCCAGATACTGAAGTTCCTGAACCATTGAGTGTTGCCGGCATACTCCAGTTACTCGTCACATCAGAATCCGCTGGAGTTAAAGTTCTGCCACCCGTAAGTCTCAAGTTTTGTTGCATCCAACATCTACCGCCGTACTTTACGATTGTGTAAGAATTATTATCTCGAGTATCAGTTAGAGTTTTCGTAGCACCGTTTGCTGCATTACTACATACCGCTGGCAACATTTCTTGCATTGTCGTAATTGCATCCAGTGTAATTGCCTTCCAAGCTGCATAAAGTATTTTTGTTCGATTAGCCTTCTCAATTGTTATCGTTTGTCCTGGCGCGAGACTTGC
>CAYODP010000011.1:0-21661 GCA_964402815.1 uncultured Candidatus Saccharibacteria bacterium
TTTAGTTGTTTGCAAATCTTATTTTAACTGAAGATCTAGAGTATGTCTCTTTTTTATCTCGGTAATGTTGCACTTGAGGGGTGAGGATGTAATCTAACTGTTTACTTTTTAGCATAAACATGATATATAAATAGTGTATATGGTAAAAAAACATAAAACTATCGGCCTACGCGCTATTATCGCTACTACTGTTGTAGCCACAGTTATCGTTACTACACAAGTTATCATTAGCAATCATACTGAACCCGCCCAAGCTGCTTACCCTTACGGCTGCGTTACTCAGGTTTGCCGTGAAGCCGCCGACCGCGCTTCTGCTTCCGAGGCTCGCGCCAAAGCCGCCGCAGCCAATGCTCAAACTCTCGAAGGTGAAGTCGAACGCTTAAATTCAGAAATCGCCGCGCTTGAGGACGAAATTGTGCGTAATCAAGCCATCGCCGACGATTTAAACACACAAATCAATCTTAACCAAGAAAAGTTAAGTTTGCAACAAGCTGCTCTTGCTAAATTACTCGTCGACTTACACTTCGAAGACGAGCCCGACGCAATCATTATGCTCGCTAGTAGCAATTCTCTTAGTGATTTTGCCGAAAGACAATCGCGTCAAGCCACCGCCAAGACTCAAATTGCCGCTTCCGCCGAAAGTGTCCGCTTACTTAAAGAAGAACTCGAGAAACAAAAATCTAGTATCGATGCTTTAATTGCTAGCACTGAGCTAAGCCGCAACGAAGTTACTAACAAGCGCAATGAGCAAGCCGCATTAATCGCCAAGTACCAAAACGATAGCGCCGCTTTTGCTGCTGACTCCGCCGCTGCTCGCGAAACTATGCAACAAGAAATCGCCGCCGAAATCGCCCGCTACAACAGCAGCGGTGTCGCCGGCGAAGGCTATAATAGTTACCCTTGGGCTGACCGTTGCCCGCGCGACAATGTTCAATACATCGTGGTTGGTGGCTACGTCTGTCAATGTACCAGCTATGCTGGCTGGAAGGCTCAAGAATATTACGGAGTTTACATTAGTTCTTGGGGTAACGCTTATAGCTGGGGCGATTCTGCTCGTCGTGCCGGCTATGTCGTAAATAACACTCCTTCTCCACATTCCATTGCTTATAGCACCGCCGGTATTTACGGCCATGTCATGTGGGTCGAAAGTGTCAATCCCAACGGCACTATCAATCTCACCGAATATAATAATATGGGCAGCTCCAAAAGCGGCCTCCCCGGTGATTTCGGCGCACGCTACAACGTTAATCCTGCCGCTTACGGCTACATTCACCTCGACCAACGTGCTTGGTAATTACCAATTTCAATTTTAAGTTTTTCTTAGCTATAATATGCTAAAATAGTACCATGGTAGAGAAGTGGGAAGAACGTAAAGTTAGTCTTGGCGGTGCAATTATCGGCGCCGTGGTTACTTTAATCGTTGGCATCGGCATTGGCATCGGTTGGAATACTATTTCCGCCAACATTTTACCTTATTTCGGCATCAATACTACCAGTACGCGCAATGATTGGAGTGCGCTTGATGAAGTTTATAATACGTTGGTCAATAGTTATACCGAAGACCTCGATAAAAACACCCTTATCGAAGGCGCTAAAAAAGGTTTAGTCGCTGCAGCGGGTGACATTTATACAACTTACATGGACCGTGACGAATCCAAAGATTACCAAGCTGCCTTGCATGGCGACGTTGGTACTGGCATTGGTGTCGCCATGGCCTTACGCGATGGTTATGTACGCATTCTGCGCACTTTACCCGATAACCCGGCTGAAAAAGCTGGCGTCAAAGCTGGCGACATTATTTATAAAATCGACGACGAAGAAGTTTATCAAAAAGATTCCGACTACATCGCCTCCAAGCTTCGCGGCGAAAAAGGCTCCAAAGTCAAACTCACCGTAGTTCGTGATGGCGAAGAAAAAACTTTCGAACTCACCCGCGAAGAAATCAATAACGTCTCCGCCTATGTCGAATACGACAATCAAACCGCTATCATCACCGTCACCCGATTCGATCAAGACACTGGCACCATCATTCAAAAAATCGTTGATAATGATTTCCCCAAGCATAATGTTAACAAAGTTATTCTCGATTTACGCGGAAACGGTGGTGGGTATGTTTCCGCCGCCAAAGACCTACTCTCACTTTGGATTGACGGCGAACCAATCCTCGTTCAAAAAGGTCGTACCGGCCAAGAAGAAGTTACTAATGCCAATCGCGGCCATGCCAAACTCGCCGACATAAAAACCATCGTTCTTGTCAACGAAGGTACCGCCTCGGCCTCCGAAATCGTCGCCGGTGCGCTTAAAGATTATAATAAAGCTACCATTCTCGGCGAACAGACTTTCGGTAAAGGCGTCGTCCAAACTCTGCTCAACTTATCTGGCGGCACCACTCTCAAAGTCACTACTGCTAATTGGTATACACCCAAAGGCACTAGTATTAATGGCAATGGCATTACCCCCGATATAGAAGTCGTGCGCACTTATGACGACATCAACCATAGTCGCGACCCACAACTTGACGCCGCCAAACAGCAGTAGGGAATATCACTACTCTATCTATAATATATGTTATAATATTAGCATGATAAAAGTATACACCACTCAAACTTGCCCTTATTGCCACGCCCTCATGGACTGGCTCGACCAGCAAGAAATTAAATATCAAGAAGTTAGCGCCACTGAACTCCCCGATGGCTTTAACGCTGTACCGGTTACCGAAATTAACGGTCAGTACATCGTTGGCTTTGACCGCCCTGCCATCAAAAAAGCCCTCAAACATGACTAATCCTACCTCAAAACAAGCTCCTAAAGTTATTCCTACCGAGAAACCACCGCTGATTCTAGTGCATGGTTTTCGTGGCTCACCTATCGGCTTAGATAGTATTGCCAAAATCTTACGCGAGCATGGCTATCAAGTCTACATTCCTGCCATTCCGCCTTTTGGTGGCGCCGTAAAACTTGACGCTTACACTCCACAGCAATACGCCGATTTCTTAGCTAACTATATCAAAACTCATCATCTAGAATCACCCGTCCTCATCGGTCACTCCATGGGCTCTATCGTAGTTGCCGCCATGGTTGATAAATACCCCGAACTCGTCAACAACAAAACGATTCTTTTATCACCCATCGCTACTCGCACCGCCGCTCCGTTTCGCCTTGTCGCACCACTTTCTGCCGTCTTACCGCGTCGTATTATTGATTATATTACAACTAAATACCTTTTTGTTCCACATGACAAAGCCTTGCTGCGCCAAACCCTCGTTGTCACGCACGCTTGCAGCAATGATAACCCTCCACTTAAGTCTGAAGTTTTAAAATCCGCTACTTTTTCTACAAAATATTGCGTTTCCGATTTTCATTCCACTCAAAACACTTTGTTATTAGCTGGCGAAAAAGACCGTCTCATCAAAAAACGCCATACTATTGCTACTGCTCAAAAAATGCATGCTTCAGTCGATTTCTTGCCCGGCTGTGGTCATTTGCACAATTACGAACAACCTCAAGCCACTGCCGAACGTATCATTAAATTTCTCGAGCATAACAAATAAATTTTTTTACTTTATTCTTGTTGCAGTTCTTCCGTTTTAATCCGAATTGCTTCTTCATAAATCTCCACAAACCGTTTCAAAGTCCGATTTAAGTCGTGCATCTTAGCAATTTCTAGACTACCTTTGCTATATTGTTTTTGTAGTTCTCGATCATTCAAAATCTTCACTACCGCTTTCGCGATTCCCGCCACATCACGCGGTTTACATAAAATACCATTTTTATGATTTTGACATAGCTCACGCACTGCTCCTGCATCCACCGCCACGAGCGGCAATCCTGTTGCCGCCGCTTCAATCAAAACTATTCCTTGCGTTTCCGTCTCACTCGCCGTCACAAACACTGTCGCTTCACGATAAATATCAATAATCTCTGGCGGCATCACCCTCCCCAAGAACTTCACTTTCTCATCAACACCCAATTCTTCCGCCATATTTTCTAATTTTGCCCGATCCGTACCATCACCCGTAATCACCAACTCAGCTTCCGGAACTTTTCGTGCAACTTCTGCAAACGCTTGTACCACTACACTAATACTTTTCTCCGGATCAACCCGCCCCACGTATAACACGCGTGGAATTCCTGGTTTCAAATTATATTTTTGCAAAACTTTTGCATCAGCTTTTCCCGGTGTAAAAGCCGACAAATCCACTCCATTCGATAATGATTCCACGGTCACATCAAAATATTTCCGATTCTTCGGCATCAATGCATCAATCGCCATTTCCGTTGGCATCGTTGCATATTCCGCATGTTTGAGGAAACTTGCCATATATGCTCTTAGCATCGCATCCAGCGGCTTCTTCAAAGGCTTAAATAACTTCATCTGCGCCGTAATATTATCTGGGTAAGCGTGTCCCGTACTTACCATCGGCACATTATATTTCTTCGCATAATGTCGCGCCGCAATCGCAATCGTTTCCGCTGTTTGATTATGAATCACATCTGGATGAAATCGATTCAAGGCTTTCTTCAACGCGGGGTACGGGTCTACTGATACCCAAATTCCGTATCGATACACCAATCTCGGTACCGGCACCCCCAAAATTTCTTTTTCTTCCGGCACTTTATTGATTTGGTCGGGATAAAAAGGGAATCTCACTGAACGCATCGACATCGTAATCACGCCATCTTTCTTCGTACGGTGTTTTTTACCCGTAAAACTCGGACAAATCACCATCACCTCATGACCTTGCGCAGCCAAACCTTTTGCCAAGTTATGAGTAAAAACCGCTACCCCATTCGTCATTGGGTAATACAAATCAGACGTAATTGCAATACGCATACTTAACTATTATTATACCATACTTTAATGGAAGCTTAACGCGCTCATCGAAATTATTTCACTCAAACCATACCATAAACCATCTTTTTATGCTATATTATAGAGAAGAGAACTATCATGAAGAAAAAGAAAACTCCTACTCCCGTTACCGTTAATCGCAAAGCACATTTCGATTATGCTCTCGAAGAAGAGCTTACTTGCGGTATGTCGCTCACTGGACCCGAAGTGCGTTTGATTCGCGACCACCATGTCCAGCTCAAAGGCGCTTTCGTCACTATTCGTAACCACGAGCTTTGGCTCAACAATCTCACCCTTGGCGCCGATACTTCGCGCAACATCAAACTTCTCATCACTAAGAAACAACTCATCATGCTTGAACGCGCTCGTCAGAACGGTTTACAACTTGTGCCGGTTAAATTACTTGCCGGCGGACGTTATATTAAACTTGTCATTGCCACTGGCAAAAGTAAGAAAAAATACGATAAACGCGAAACCATCAAACGTCGCGACCTTGAACGAGGAAAATATTAAATGCGTCTCTTTTCTTGGAATGTTAATGGTTTACGCGCCGGTCTTAAAAAAGGTACTTTTCTGAATTTTGTTGACACCGAGCATCCCGACATACTTTGTCTTCAAGAAACCAAAGCTAAGCCAGGTCAAGCCGAAGTCGATTTACCAGCCTATACTGAGTTCTGGAATAGCGCCGAGCGCCCTGGCTACTCCGGCACCGCCATTTTCACGCAAATTCCAGCTTCTAACCACCAAACTAGTTTTTCCGCCGAATTACAAACCAATTCCGCTTGGCAGAACGATGCCTATGGCGACCCGCTCTCCGAAGGACGTCTCCAAACTCTCGAATTTCCTCAATTTTATTTAGTCAACGTTTATGTTCCTAATAGCAAACCTGATTTATCACGCTTAAAACTACGTCACCAAACTTGGGACCCCACCCTTTTGCAATATCTACAACATCTCGAGCAAACTAAGCCCGTTATTATTTGCGGTGATTTTAATGCCGCTCATACCGAAATTGACCTTGCTCGACCCAAACAAAACACCCACAACGCCGGTTTCACTCCCGAAGAGCGCCAGGGAATCGACAATTTTATTCAAGCCGGTTTTATCGACACTTTCCGCACTCTGCATCCCGATGCACAACGTTACACTTGGTGGTCACACTGGGGGCACGCTCGCGAAAATAACGTTGGCTGGCGTATTGATTACTTTTTAATTTCCCAAAGTTTATTGCCACACCTTCAATCTGCCGAAATTCACGAGCGAATTCAAGGTTCCGATCATTGTCCAATTTCCATCACGCTGGAGTTTTAATGAATAATAAATTCGCGCCCATCAATCCCAACTTATCTTATTGGCAAAAGCAAGTTAAACCACTTTTCGCCGATTTAGCTTGGAACATTCCCGAACAAAAAACCGGCTCCATCGCCGTCATTGGTGGCAATTCTCAAAGTTTTTCTAACGTCATTCGCACTTCCGAATTTCTGCAACGCACGTTTCCCATCAAACAAGTTACTGCCGTCCTCCCCGACGCCTTGCGCAGTAAAATTCCCGTAGTCGAAAACATTGCCTTCGTCGGTTCTACCGCTAGCGGCTCCATTGCTAAATCTTACGACTTAGAGCAACACTTAGAAAATTCTGACGCCGCTATTCTCGCCGGCGACCTTTCCAAAAATGCCGAAACTGCTATCGCTCTCGCACAACTGCTTCCGCTGAGTACTCATCCACTTTTTCTCACACGCGATTCGATTGACTTACTGGCTTCTGCTTCTACGCAATTGCTTAATCATCCTCAGCTCTTTCTTATCGGTTCCATGTTGCAATTACAAAAAATCTTTCGCTCCGTTTATTACCCGCGTATGATTTTGCTCAGCCAGCCCCTACTCCCCGTTCTCGAAACTCTACATAAATTTACTCTCACCTACACTTCAACTACTATCGTCACACTTCATCAAGATAATGTCATTGTCGCTCATTCTGGCAATATTAGCACAACCCATTTATTAGGCACCGATTATTCACCAATTTCTATTTGGTCCGGCCAGCTCACCGCCAAAATTGCCGCTCTCAATCTTTTTAATCCTCATAAATCCTTCGAAGCTACCACCGCCGCTCTTCTCTATAAGTGACAATCTAGCTTATCTGTGTTATAATAATCACAGGTCATACCGTTATTCACATCAAAGGAGGGAACGATAGTGATTAAAAAATACCATATCGGCGACCTATTCACCTTGTCAGAAGTCGTTCTGGCTTGCACGTTAATTGTTCTGGCTTTCTTCGAGGGTTTAACCGATATTGCGCTTTGGATTTTCATTGCTGGCGAGCTCTGCGATGCTTTAGATGGCCCTTGCGCTAGGCGTTGGCACTACCCCGACGACGGCAAACGTCGTTGGTGGCGTCAATACAACACTCAAATCGACCAACTTTCCGACATCCTGCTCGCCGTAGCTTGTGCCGTTTATCTCATCGCACAAGTGAACACATTTTTCGGCGCCATTCTCACCGCTGTCATTTTTACCCATTGCTTCATCGTCCAGCTTTACGTCGACTACGTCACCGCCAAGCAACCCCAGAAACGTTACTCGCGCAAAATCAAACGCATAATCTTAATGCGGCGTTATGTTTACGTTTTTGTCGGCATCGGCGGCGCCATCGTCCTACTCATCTGGCACACCACCTGGGCTATCATTTGCAAAGCTCTTGCTACTGGTCTGCTCGCTCTTTCTGCCATCATTCTCGCCATCCTCAAACGCAACCGACTCAAAGAAGTTACCACCTCGCTCTAAGCCATCTTTTCTAAGAACGGTCGCTTCACGCGGCCGTCTTTATTTCTTGTGCATTTTTATTGCACGCTCATATACTTTTAACATTTTTTCTGTTTGTCGCGTTTGCGCTGGGTCGGTACGGTGTTCTAGCATTGCCTTACTCATTTGCTCAATTTTTTCCGCCGGCAAATCATTCAAAGCCGCCGCTAAACTCCGCGGGTTTGGACTGTCCGCCATCAGTTGCCCGCCTCGCGCTACTACTTCACGCAAAGCTGGATCACAAATCAACACTGGCACCCCTACCGCTTCCGCTTCCAGTAATGTCATCGGTTGCACATCAAAATTATACGACACTACTACGCTTAAATGCACCGTCTTCATCCGCTCAAAAATCTTTTCACGTTTCGTCGCACCATAAAACTTTACTTTCAGCTGATTCTTTTCTGCAAACCTCTGTGCTCGTTTTAATTCATTCCCATCACCGTACACATATAATATATATGGACGCTTTAGCAAAGTTAATGCTTGCAAAAATGGCATGATACGTTTTTCTTTCGACACCCGCGAATTCCACACCATTCTTAGCGTATCGCCTGGCTCAATTTTTCTCACCACTTCTTCACTATTCGTCAAATCATCCGCAATTCCGTTCGAAATCACAACAATCGGTTTTTCTACGCCATAATGTTGCAGCTTATCGGCAAAATGTCGCGACGGACTCGTTACGATATCTGCTTGATTTGCATGATTCACCATCAGCGTCCACATTTTCGCTCGCGCTCGTGTCGGCGCCTGATAGATATCTGCTTCAATCTTTTCTGTATGCGGCAAACATTTACCATGCGCTGTATTTAAAATTGTTGCTGTAATTAATTTAAAAGGATGTGCGATGTTCGTCGCAATCGCAATATCTTCACGTCCATGCATCGTCTGCACCAATGGCAAATCAAACTTCTTCGCCAACCGAATTCCCGCAATGCTACAACTCGCTTCATAATGCACGTGTACTACATCAAACTCATTTGCAAAATCCGGAAACTGCTCCAATACAAACGCTTCTACTATACTCGGTCGTTTCGCAATCGGCGCACCATTAATTTTTAAATATTTATGCGTCGGCACCGTTATTACGGCTTTATCTCGCGAATCAAACCCCGGACAAAAAATCACCACTTCATGCCCAGCCGCTTCTAAAGCCTCCCTTTGCGCTTTAATCGAAGAGATAATTCCTCCCGTCGCCCACGGCTCATACAAATCAGTAAAAATCGCGATTCTCATACTTATATTATATCACGCTTGCTCCCATAAACATTACTTCCAAAGCAATACCCATTTCTCTCACTCAAAGAGCTATGCTATAATAGATATTAATAATAGGAGGTATCAATATGATTAGCTATCGCACTGCCGAAAGTGTTTCGCCCAAACATCCAGACAAACTTTGCGACCAAATTTCTGACGCCATTCTCGACGCCTATCTCGCCGAAGACCCGACCGCACGCGTTGCCGTCGAAACTTGTGGCGGACACGGCCAAGTTTTCATCATGGGCGAAGTTACATCTAATGCTCAAAAAATCGATTATCATCAAATCATTCATCGCCTTGCGGGCAACGACGTTAAAATTTTCACTAATATCGTCCAGCAAAGCCCCGAAATCGCTCAAGGCGTTGATACTGGTGGCGCTGGCGACCAGGGAATTATGATTGGTTATGCCACTAGCGAAACTCCTGAACTTCTTCCGCGCGAAGTTGTGCTATCGCGCCGTCTCAACCAATTTATTTTTGCTAAACATCCTTATGACGGTAAAACTCAAGTTACGCTCAAAGGCGATTCTGATAAGTTTGAAGTTGAGTCAATTGTCGCAAGCTTCCAAAACACCTCCCGTCCAGAACTTCAAGAATTAGTCCAAGCTTTCATTGAGCAGGAAAATCTTCATGGCCAGCTCGAGTTGCATCTTAATCCCGCTGGCGACTGGCACCAAGGCGGTTTCGAGGCCGATACCGGCCTCACTGGGCGTAAACTCATTGTCGATAATTACGGCCCACGCATTCCTATTGGCGGCGGCGCCTTTTCCGGCAAAGACCCTTCCAAAGTCGACCGTTCCGCAGCTTATATGGCACGTCGCATTGCCGTCGATTATCTACGCAAACATCATGCTAAAGAAGTTTTCGTACGTCTCGCCTATGCCATCGGCTATGCCGAACCGCTCGAACGCAGCGTAATCATTGATGGCAAAATCGAACAAATCAAAGGCTACGACCTCACCCCGCGCGGTATTATTAATCATCTCGATTTATTGCGACCCATTTATGAACCTACTGCACGTTACGGTCATTTTGGTGAAGGCTTCGGCTGGGACAGTTAATTACAACATATAATATTTTAAAAATCCAGTAGACGTCTCGCTCGTGAGACGTCTATTTTCTTAATTAATTTACTTTTCTTTATCATCCTTTATCTTTTCCAAAAGTAAAAATATTTTTATTATTTCTACCCAAAATCAGCATATTTTATCCCAAAATCCGCATGATAAAAATTTTTTATTTAATTTTTCCAACTTTTTACTCAATTTACACAGCTAATTATTTCTGAAAAATTTTTGTAAATTAATTTTTCTTAGTTTCATCACTACTTTTAACTAATTTAGTTTCTTTAAAATTATTATTTCCGTTGTTACTTCATATACAATCTCACAAAACTTATTGACAACTTTTCTCATCGTAGTATCATTGTATTAAGTAACTAATACAATAACTCAATTTATCATCATGCATTTCGAATTCAATAATGACCGCCCCATCTACTTGCAGCTAGTTGAACAGCTTGAACTTTATATTATATCGGGGCAATTTCCGCCTGGCAGCAAATTACCATCCATTCGTGATTTAGCTCTCCAAGCTCAAGTCAATCCCAACACTATGCAACGCGCCCTCCAAGAGTTAGAAGACAAACGTCTCATCATTACCGAGCGCACTAACGGCAAATTTGTGACCGACGACACCAACTTCCTCGAACAGCAGCAACTCAAACACGCGCGTCACCAAATTCAAAAGTTCTTAGCCGACATGCAAAAGCTTGGTTTTTCACGCAATGATATTATCGATTATTTACAAACTTATAAAACAAAGGATTAACATGCCATTACTAGAATATCGCAACGTTTCCAAAAGTTTCGGCAAAACCGAAGTTTTGCATCACATCAACCTCACTATTCCGCATGGTAAAATTGTCGGCTTATTAGGTAAAAATGGAATGGGTAAAACCACTATTATCAAACTCGCCAACGATTTACTTGTACCCACCAGCGGTGAAATATTATTCGAAGGTAAACCCATCGGCGTGCAAAGCAAACACGAAATTTCTTATCTACCTGAGCGTACTTACCTCGACCGCAACATGACCGTCACTCAAGCTCTGAATTTCTTCGCCGAATTTTATGACAACTTTGACTTAACTAAAGCTCAAGCTCTCGTTACCGACCTCAACCTAGACTTTAATACCAAAATCCGTCACATGAGCAAAGGCATGCAAGAAAAGTTACAACTCATCTTAGTTATGAGTCGCAACGTCAAGCTTTACATTCTCGACGAACCACTCGGCGGCATCGACCCGGCCACGCGCGATTACATTCTTGATACTATTCTCAATAATTTTAGCGAAGGTGCCAGCGTTCTTATTTCCACCCATTTAATTGCCGACATCGAACGTATTCTCGATGAAGTAATTTTTATCAGTAATGGCGAAATTGTTTTACAAGCCGACGCCGACAAACTACGCACCGAACAACATCAATCCATTGACGAAATTTTTAGAAAGGAGTTCAAAAATGCTCGCTAAATTAATTAAATACGACCTCAAATTCGTTCTCAAAAGCGTCAGTATTTATATTGTAGTCTTATTCATCTGCGCTCTACTTGTTAATCTCACTGCCTACGATTGCGAAATTCATGACGGCGTATCTACTTGCGCCGACGTGCCATCCGTCTTGCAAGTTGCTCATTCTATCTTTTGGAATATCATGCTCGCCATCGGTATCATCGGCCTACTCCTTAATACTGTTATTCGTATTTGGGCTCGCTTCAAAGTTAATTTTTATCACGACGAAGCCTATCTCACTCATACTTTGCCTATTAAACGTCAGACATTATGGGCTGCTAAGTTTCTCTCCGCTGTTATTGTCGCTATCATCGTTATTGCTGCAATCGCCGTTAGTTTCGGCATCCTCCAGCTCACTCCCAGCGGTAAAATTCTCGCCATGGGTTTTGGTTTTGGCGCTCCCGATATGTCCGCCCTTTTCTATTGCATTTACGTCATCACCGTTCTTACCCAACTTTTATATTGCATTATGTGCGGTTTTACCGGTATTATTCTTGGCAACAAAACTGGCAACCGCAGCACCATCCGTGCTATCTTTTGCGGTCTCGGCATCTATCTCCTCGGCGTGCTTATTATGCTTGGCTGTTTCTTAATTTGGAGTACTTTTGACGACGGCATCCACGCCATGCTCTTCACCGGCATGTCATCGCAATCTGCCATGGTGCTCTCCGGAGAAGGTTATATCGAAAAAGCTCTCACTGGCATCGGTATTATCTATGCCATCTATATTGCCGCGCTTTACTTCATCAACCGCAAGCTCCTCAGTCGCGGTGTCGACATCGACTAGTTTTCTATTATACCAAGATTGCCTAGAGGAAGTTGGCGTAATAAACTTTAAATAATGTTATAATTATATATAATAGTCGCAGCCATCAACTAAACTCAGAAAGGGAATCATGGCAGAACTCATCTTAGATAAAGTTTCCAAATCTTTCGCCGGCAAACTCGTGGTTGATAAAATTTCTTTCCAGCTCCATCAACCTAGTGTCTATGGCCTCCTCGGTACCAACGGCGCCGGCAAGACTACCACTATTCGCATGCTACTCGGCATCATCACCAAAGATAGCGGCGAAATCACTTGGAATGGCGAACCAGTCGACCGTAAAAATGTTAATTTCGGTTATTTGCCCGAAGAACGTGGCGTTTACCCAAAAGTAAAAATTTTCGACCAGCTCATGTACTTTGCCGAACTCAAAGGTATGTCGCGCTCACAAGCTGCCTCTGCCATTCAGTCTTGGGCTAATCAACTTAAAATCACCGAATATCTTGACCTTCCCGCCGAGCGACTTTCCAAAGGGAATCAGCAAAAAGTTCAATTCCTCGCCGCCATTATTCATAATCCCGATTTGGTCGTACTTGACGAGCCTTTTAGTGGACTCGACCCGGTCAACACTAACTTACTCAAGAATATTATTATCAACCTCGTAGACCAAGGTAAGTTCGTGATTATGTCCGCTCACCAAATGGCTACCATCGAAGAGTTTTGCAGCGACATTCTCATCCTTAATCGCGGCAAAACCGTGCTCCAAGGTAATCTTCAAGACATTAAATCTTCTTACCCTGCCACCCGTCTCCAGCTCAACACTCACACCGACATCACTAAGCTTATCAAAGACCACCATCTCAAAATCGAACACGCCACCGATTACCGATACACCATCAAAATTTCCAACGAACATCAAGCTGAGCAACTTTTACATGATTTAATCGAGCATGATATTAAAATTCTCAAATTTGAAATCATGAAACCAACCCTCAACGATATTTTCATCGAAAAAGTTGGCGCCAAAAATGAAGTTAATCAACCTACTACCGAGGAGACATCTTATGAAAACTAATCCTTTTCACGATATTTGGATTGTCACTAAATTCACCATGCGTGATTTAGTTAGTCGCAAATCTTTCCGCATTTCCACTATTATTATTTTAGTTTTAATCGTTCTTGGATTCAACTTACCTAACATTATCAACTCTTTTAGCAATGGTGACACTAGTGATACTATTTTAATTTCCGACCCTGCCAATGTTTTCGAAGGTAAACTCGACACTCTGAACAATGCCAACCTCGGCTACAAATTCGACATCACTCCGCAAACCTTTGAAGAAATCAAAACCAAAATCGACCAAGGCGAGATTAACTCTGCCGTGATGATTAGTAAGGAAAATAATACTATCAACTTCACTTATGTCGTCGACAATCTCATCACCAGCAACAACTCATCTCAAACTTTAATTGACACTCTTAGCTCACTTTATACTCAAATCAAAATTCAAGACCTCGACCTCACCAATAAACAACTCGCCAGTGTTTCACCAACTTTCATCACCGAGACCAAACAAACCGATGAACAAAACATCGGCGGCAATCTCGGTGTCACTATGCTGATGTCCGTCTTATTATTCTTTGCAATTTATTTCTGCGCTTACCAAGTCTCCGCGTCAATCACTATCGAGAAAACTTCCAAAATTATGGAAACTCTCGTTACTTCTACTAGCCCGCGCACCATTATTCTCGGCAAAACTATCGGCATTGGCATCGTCGGACTTTTACAAGTACTTCTCTTCGTCACTACTGCCATTATTAGTGCCAATCTCTTCCTTAACCCCGAAACTCTTGCCGCCCTCTTCGACCTTTCTCATTTTACGCCCTTCCTCGCCATCGCTACCTTAGTTTATTTCATCTTAGGCTACTTTGCGTATGCCTTGGCCTACGCTCTCACCGGCTCTACCGTTAGCAAACCCGAAGATATTCAATCCGCCAATATGCCCGTTGCTATTATCACCATGATTGGTTTCTATCTCGCTTACTTCACCCTCACCGACCCCACTAGCAATCTCAATGTTTTTGCCGCCCTCCTGCCCATTTCTTCACCTTTCTGTATGCCCTTACGCATTATGATGGGCTTAGCTAGTGGCTGGGAAATCGCTTTATCAATTATTCTCTTGCTCGCTTTCTGCTACATTATCGCCAAAATCGCCATCAAAATCTATTCCAGCGCCATCCTTAACTACGGCACCCGCATGACCATTGCCGACATGTTGCGCACTTACAAGGAAAAATAAAATGAGCACTCCAGAATTAATCATCCACGGTATTTATCAACATTACAAAGGTGATTATTATATCATTGAAGACATCGCTAAACACACCGAAACCGGCGAAGAATTAGCTATCTACCGCGGACTGTACGAAAACGCGCCACTTTGGGCTAGGCCCAAATCAATGTTTCTCGACGAAATCGCACCAGGGAAACTCCGTTTCACCTTGCAACATATTAAAAGTGTTGCACACTAATCTATTTATATAATATTAAAAGTTACGGTCACAAGTTACACGATAGCGTATTTTATCTTTGTATTGTTCCAAGTCAATTTGCGTATTTTTCAACCACGCATCCACCTCAGCACGATACTGTGCCGTTAGTTTTTCATCATCACAAGTCTGCAACGCTACCATAATCCAACCATCATAATAAGTAATTTGATAAAGCGGACTACCATTCGCATCGTATTTAGTGTACGGCAAGTATAAATTTATATCAGTAGAATTATTATACTGTCCATCACAAAAACTATTCGGGTATTTCATTTCCTCACGCCTTGGACAATTAATAACCACGCGTTCCATCACATCGGTACGACTACCAGCAGACGGCCAAGAAAAAGTTACCGCAAACGTCTGTTCCAATTTATCAATATCTATCAAAAAGTTCGCCACGGTAGTGTTATAACCAACCGACTCTTTATAAGAGCCGTCTCTAATCACGACATCATAATCATTTACCGCCCCTTCGGGTAAATCAAAACGCTTACTTAGCACAAACCATAACGTACTCTGTAAATCTTTTTTATAGCCACGTGGAGCCGTTACGGCGTAATCATTCAAATTAGAAATCATAACTTCATCAGAAGATTCAGTATTAAAAGCTCTTACAGCACCTAGTACAGCTAAAACTATAAAAACGCCTAGAACCAACAATAGCACAATTTTTTGTTTCGCGCTCGTATTCCTTAAAAAGTTTCTAAACATTTTAGTCTCCTCATAAACCAACTAATATTGAGTCAAGTGCAGCGTAGTAATATTCAGACGTAGTAAAAGCAGACAAGGATTCTTCGTGTGCTCCCGGCCAAGTACTCGACCAGACCCCACAGCCAGCTTCTCCGACAATAATCTTATCACGTGCCACATCAATCCCAAGTACTATTCCAGTATGCCCGCTATCAACATATGGCGGCGAACCATGCAATTTGCTAAATACTGAATACACCTTCGGCACATTACTATAAGTAGCTCCAGGTACATTATCAACGACATATTGTGCCATTTGGCTTCCATCAGTATAAGTGTGCACTTCTTGTGAAGTATAAGTATTAATAAACCAATAAGGAACTACGGGGCAGTTATTCAAAAAGTTAGTGCCACATCCTACATTAAGCGCTCTAATATCTGCTCCACTAATGTTCACCATGCTACCCTCACTATAAAAGACATTCGGGTCAGCCTTATCTCGATATTTCTGCATAAATGCTTGCGCTTGCTCCAAATTCATCCCACCTGCCACTAGTCCAGACACCGCGCCTGGTATGCACGCCTCATTATAAGTCGAAGACGGATTTCGCTTCAGCGCCGCTTCTACATCTGGCCAAATATTACCTGGGTCTACTTTACCGTTACCATGTACGTGCATATGTCCCAAGACGCCTTTATAGCTTTTCATCTCCGCATCTGACAACTCCTTGTGCGTCTTGTCCCATACCACACTAGAAGTTAATGGAACGCCTGTATACTGCGAAATCGCATTTAAGTAATATGCCAAATAATCCCAATCTCCCGGCTGTAACTGGTCTAAGCTATACCCTCCACTCGCCCGCATACAACCCTCGTCTACACCAAAGCCTTCACCATTATAGCCACATCCCACAATCTCAATCTGAATTGCATAGCCATCATAAGTGCTCACCGCCAACGACGGTTTGCTTAACGGAAAGTGCTGAAATCCTTTCCTATTTTTTAAATCAATCGTGAAGTGAGCTGGGTAATAATTACCACCATACGCCGCCAAACCAGCCGTCAGCCCCGCCGTATAATGCAAGATTATCATATTCGGCTTCCCGTTGGCTGTACTAAACTTTTCTAGTACAATATCGTCAGTCAACGCCGGATTCGCCGGTTCCTTCTGCAGCCCTTCAATACCACCCACCCAACCTTCCGCATCTACTCCAGAAGCAACTGTAAAGCTTGTCGTACTATTTGCAAATTGGTCATAAAACCGACGCGCGGCTTCACGCCTTCTCACGGTTCCTTGATACCAACCAGAACTGCCCAAATTATTTTGAGCAAAACTCAACACTCCACTATCTTGCAAAAGCTCACTACCATTCACCGCACGTTCAACTATCACGAGAAACAATTCCGCATACGATTCCGGCTCCTTACTCGCAACCTTATCAAGATGCTCCAGAAACAATTTAAAGTTAGGGTGATTAATCAGAAACTCAAGCTCCGCCACTATCCCCTGTGCAACAATATCTGGTGGTGCAGTAGGCGCTTCAAACATTGAATGATAGTATTTCTCCCAACCATGTTCTTGCATAATTTTTGGTATTTCAGGGTTATATTCACCAAGCCATTGTATAAGTCCGTAGCCACCATCCCCATGCTCACCTCCGCGCTCAAAGGGGTTAGCACCTTGCTGTGTTACATTATTCCACGACTCTACATTCATATTCCCAACAATTCCAGCTATCACCGCCGGACTGTCCGACACGCCCGCAATCCCCGCTTGCGCGAACCAATTCCAGACATACGCCTCGTTGCTCTCGCCATCCACTAGTCCTACACTGCCCGTACCGCAATTATCTAACGTTCCACTCGGATTCCAATATTTCGCATCCGTATAATACAACTCATCCAAAGTTTTCGCATCCGGCAGCGTCGCCCATGCCACGCCACAAGAATTCAAGCTCATCAGCAAAGCCAATATGCACAACCCCACACCCCGCCACCAGTTTCGCACTTTTCTTTGCATCATACTTATATTTATCATACCGAAAATTTTCTTTATCGTCAATCAAGCCGTCATGCTTTGGTGTTGTTTCGTAAATACTTTAAGCATAAGAACTTTCACACAAAACCACTTTTGCGTTGTATAATGATAATTAATTAAGCATAAAAGGAGAATAATTGTGGCCACCAAAAAGCCTGCTGCTAAGGCGCAGCCCAAAGCAACCAAAACCGTAACTACTAGCACCGGCAAAACTAAAACCATGCCCGCCCGCAAACCTGCCACTAAACCCACACTAAAAACTGCTAAAACTACCAAACCCGCCAGAACTACTTCTAACACTACCTCCGCTAAAGCTAAGAAACCCGGTGAAGCCGGTCGCATCATCGCTTGTATCATTGGCGCGATTGCTTTTATCGCACTTGTCTCTATCGTCATTGTCATGGTTGTAAATAGCATGAACAACAAAGGCGATTCTTCTTTAGTTGTCGAAGATGGCGAAGGGAACAAAATTAAAACTCAATACGTCGCGTTTAACGATAATGGTTTCCGTATTAAAGTTCCTACCGACTTCCATGCGCTAAACGATGCCGAAATTAAAGCTAAGTATCCCAACGAATCTCCATCCGTTGTTTATGCCAACCAAGACAACACTGTTAATATCGCCATTAGCCCATCAGACAGCGCTCTTACTAACGACCAAATCAAAACCTATCTCGACACCATGAAAAGCATTTTCGCCGTCAGTGGGGAAGTTCTCAAAACCGATTACTATACTCAAGGCAAATATAATATCGCCACCATTCAACTTGTTAGCAAAGCTAATGATGGTAGTTACTACAATTCCATGGCTTTCTTCTCGCAAGACGACAAGTTAGTTATCGTTACTTTCAACTGTCCTGATACTCAGCGCGAACAATGGCAAAGCGTTAGTGATTTCGTGATTAAGTCTCTCGACTTCATGAAATAATCATCTTACTTTTCCAAAATCTCCCTACTAAGTAGGGAGATTTTTTATATTACATCTCATCATGTTCTTCAAGATTAATTATTTCGGTTTGATTATTCTTCGGCTCAGTAAGATATTCTCCTTTCTCTGCCACTCTAAACGCCGCCTGAAGCAATTCCGCCATTGGCTCTACAAAATTCGGTGGCGTCGTTTCTTCTTTATCAATCTCTGACATCGGCACCAACTTACGTCCGTACACCCAACGCCCCGCGCGGTCTGGATCAGGTTGCGCTGGCAGAATTTCCACCACTCGTGCCACCATCCTCACCCAAATCTCGCGCAAATTTTCCGCTTCATTTACATAAACATAATAGCCAACGTAATCGCACTTATCAATTTTACAATTAATTTCTTCTAGCAACTCTCGGCGTAGCGCCGACACCATATTATCATCGTCTGCATCAATATGCCCACCCGTCACTTTTCTAGGCGCACCATTTTTATATCGCACCAATACTCGCCCATCTTTAGTGACTAGCACCGCATGTATGCGCGCCACTACTGCATCTCGCGGTAATGGTTCCAAGTGTAACTCAAACTTTTCCATAGCATCATTTTATCACGAAGCGAATAATATCATATATAATATAGGCATGGAAAAAGTTTACGCCGCAATTGACCTAAAATCTTTCTACGCTTCTGTCGAATGCGCCGAGCGCGGGCTCAATCCGCTTACTACTAATCTCGTCGTCGCCGACGCTTCGCGTACTGACAAGACTATTTGTTTAGCCGTTTCTCCGTCGCTTAAATCTTACGGTTTACCCGGGCGAGCACGACTTTTTGAAGTCAATCGTAAAGTTCGTCAAATCAACCATGACCGTCTGCAACAATCTCCGCTCCGCACTTTTCTTGGCAAATCTTATGACGACACCGAACTGAAACATAATCCTAGCTTAGCACTCGATTTTATTATCGCTACTCCGCGTATGCAGTTTTATCTTGATTACAGTTCGCGCATTTATCAGATTTATCTCCAACATATCGCTCCCGCCGACATTTTCGCTTATTCGATTGATGAAGTTTTTTGTGACCTTACTAGTTATCTCAAAATGACCAATTCTTCACCCGCCGCTTTCGTCACCAAAATCATTACTCAAATCCATCAAACTACCGGCGTCACCGCCACCGCCGGCATCGGCACCAACCTGTTTCTCGCCAAAGTCGCCATGGATGTTCTCGCCAAGCACGCCGAACCTAACTCAGCCGGCGTTCGCATCGCCACGCTCGACGAATTATCTTACCGCCAACAACTTTGGCCGCATCAACCTATCACCGATATTTGGCGTGTCGGCCGCGGCTATGCCAAACGTTTAGCCAGTCGCGGCATGCACACTATGGGCGATGTCGCTCGTTGCTCATTAAGTAATCCCGAATTACTTTATCAACTTTTTGGTGTCAATGCTGAACTTCTGATTGACCATGCCTGGGGTTACGAACCTACCGAAATCCGTGATGTCAAATCTCATCAACCCGCCACCAAAAGTATCAGCTCCGGACAAGTCTTAAGTTGTCCTTATACTTTTCCCAAAGCCCAAGTTATTACTCAAGAAATGGCCGAATCCTTAGCTCTCAAGCTTGTCGAAAAGCATTACTTTACCGACCAACTGGTCCTACACGTCGAATACGACCACGAGAACCATGCCGCAAATTCCGTTACCGACCATTACGGTCGCCAAATTCCTAAGCCCGCTCATGGCACTTTACGTTTGACTGAACCGACTTCTTCATCTAGTTTAATCATTCAAGGCTTCACGCAACTTTTCGTTCAGCAAGTTAATCCTGATTTTACCGTGCGCAAAATCACCGTCTGTGCCAACAATCTTATTTCCGACACACAACCTCTCACCACCGCGCCCACCATTACTCAAGCTAATCTTTTCACTAATTACTCCGCTCTCGAAGCTGAACAAAAGCATCGTCAATCCGCCTTGCGCGCCGAACATCAGCTCCAACAAGCTATTCTCAAAATCCGCCAGCACTACGGCAAGAATGCTATTTTGCGCGGCACTAATTTTGAAGACGGCGCTACCGGCATCGCGCGTCATCGCCAAATTGGAGGCCATCGCGCATGAACGATTACCATATTTACGACGACATCATCAACTTATCTCGCCCTGTCATCACTAACCATCCACCCATGAGCCGTTCTGCCCGCGCCGCTCAATTCTCGCCCTATGCCGCTTTAGTCGGACACAAAGACCTCATCACTCAGACCGAGACCGACTCACTCACCCAAGCCGACCCGGAGCATATTATTATTCCTGATTTCGACAACCTTTTGCCTGACGACTAAAGTTCCACCGTCTCGCCTACACCTAGTGGTGCAAACTCCGCTCCAACTTCCTCGGCTGCCATCCGCAAGAAATTATCATAAATCGGTTTACCCATCGCCGACAACAATCCATCGTGCACCGGAATTACCATTTTTGGTTTTGCTAGTTTAATAAATTCCATATTTTCTACTACCTTACACCACGGCGCTACTTCCGGCACCAGCAAAACTTCATGCGCATCATCCACGTTCAACAAATCAAATGAATCCCCAGGATTTTCCAGACGGTCGTTCACTACCACGCCAATATTTTGGCAAGGAACTTTACCTGTCAAAACTTCTGCATGGTCTTTACCAAAGAACTTCAAGTTGAACCCCTCCACTTCCACTTCTTCACCGCCTTGCACTACAATCGCATTTGGCAAATCCGCTACCGCATCAGCCGGCGCAAACACTTTTGCTTCCGGATTCAAATCCAAAATCGCCGCCACTTTTTCAGGTTGTAAATGATCCGCATGCCCATGCGTAATCACCACCGCCACCACCTCGCGCAACTCCGGCAAAGTCTCCGCAAACTCCACCGGGTCAAACACCAATTTCTTACCGTTCACTTCCACAATCATCCCCGAATGTTCTAATTTCGTTACAAACATCTTCTCTCCTTTTTCTTATTGTATCACACCGTGCCTCATTCAAATCTCGATTTTATTTCTAGATGATTAATTAGTTTTTGCTAAACATTATTCTCTGAATTAATTAAGCCCCACTTATTTCACTCTTTCGCGTTTCACGACCCTGTGCTATAATATACCTACAAGATTATTTCTGGGCGAATGGCGGAACTGGTAGACGCGCTAGACTCAAAATCTTGTTCGAGCAAT
>CAYODP010000012.1:0-21176 GCA_964402815.1 uncultured Candidatus Saccharibacteria bacterium
TATTAGGCACGCCGCCAGCATTCATCCTGAGCCAGGATCAAACTCTCCATTAATGAAAGCTTCTATTTCACCAGAAATAGAAGGTGAACTTTCAGATAAATCTTAGTCATTCACAGGCCTGCTCTAATCACAAACAATTTCAGCAAACCTCAGTTGTTCGAACCATAGTTCTTAATAAAAGACTGACGATGATAAGTTTTAACTCCGCTGGACTAATCCAACGTCATCTAAAACCATAATTGCACAACTAAATTGTTAACTTTCTAAACCCCAAACGCCTACTTCGGCTTACCCCTTTAGGTACCTCCTCTGCGCTTGGCATGTTCTCATTTTATCTCACGCCAAAAGATATGTCAAGCACTTTTTTGTACTTTTTTTGACTTTTTTATCATTTTTCTAAGAAAATGCTTATTTTTTTGTCAAAAACCACATTATTAACCCTATTACCACCCCCAAAATCACCCCTACCACCACCTGCGGCATCGTATGGCCTTCGGTCACTGGCAGCTCTTTTTCGCCATTTTTCTTTAACAAACCATTCAGCGCCATTCCCTGCACCCCCACCGCATAGCGCACATGAATCGCATCATATAATACAATCAAAGTTGTTGCCAAAGCTACTGCAAAAATCGCCGAGTCAAGCCCACACATACACCCCACGTACGTCGTCAAGCCTGACATGCTCGCCGAGTGCCCCGAGGGCATCCCACCCGACCGCGTTAAATACCCTACCACTGTCTTAAAATCCATTACCTGATGATTTTTATGCCCACGCACCAAACCTGCCACAAATTTCCAGAGCTGCGCTACAATAAACCCCACCAGGAAAGCCAACAGTGCAAACCAACCATTCATACCCTTATTGTAGCATAAACACTTCCTAAAGGCTAGAGTTTATCTCTTCTTCTCGCCAAAAGCCCGCTTTAGCCACCAGATTATCGCCCCTAGCATCCCCACTGCTCCAGCTAATATTAGCCACAAATACCACTTCCATCCCGTCGCCTCATCGTGCAATTTTGGCACCTCCAGCTCCTCTTTCTGCCCTACTACCTCTGTTGCGGCAATCTTCTCCTGAGAGTCTTCAGTTTCTTTCTCTTTCATAGCGTCCTTTTTCGACTCTGGTTGCACCACGGTCGCTACATTATTCCTTTTCGTCGTTACCGCCTGTGTCTTCGCTACTACCGGCGCCTTCTGCTCTACTACCTCCGTTGGTTTCGGCACAATCGCCACCGTCACCGCTTCCGTCTTTTCTTCCGGCTTCGAATCCGGCTTTTTCGTCTCTGTTTTATTGGTACTTCCGCCCATTCCGCTCGGTTTCTGACCACCGGTCATTATTCCCGCTCCACCCTGTTCACCGCCTTCTGGTACCACCGGCTTCTTTATTTCTTCGTCTCCAGTTTCTTCTGTTACTTCCCCATTTAGCACCTTTTCTCTCAACACTAGTGCCGCTTTTACTTCATCAACTTTATCTAATACTGCCTTCTTGTCTGCTGCATCATCCGCGAGTAACGCAATTTTCTCCGCTTTTGCCGTTATCTGCGCCTTTTCGCTCTCATCACCTTCCCATTTACTAATGTCCTCATTCAATTTTACCAAGCGAGCCTTCAGAGTCTCTTCCCACTCTTCACCCCAAGCCACCGCCCCCTCTTGCCCAGTTTCACCCGTATCTGTCCGCGTAAACAGCATCTCTGTGCCATTATTAATCAATTTACCTTCACAAGCATACAGCGCTCCCGTATCATCCTTTCCGCCTTGCACGCACGCTCGATAATCAATCTTACCTCTATACCAAATCGGGTCATTCGGGCTAGCCTTTTCAAACACTTGCATCGCATAATATAGCGCCCCTGGGCGATTCGATAGTAGCCACGGCGTTCGGCTCAAGGTTATCGTCGTGCTACTCGTTCCGCCAAACGCCTTCGGCAGTTTCACCCACGTCATCCCGTCCGCCCACACCGGGTCGGTCGCCGTCTCCGCCCCCAGTTGTTCTAGCTGCGCCTCCACCATCTTTGTTGTATAGTTCTCCGCATCATAAGCTGCCACATACAGCGCACCAATCGCCACCTTCAAATCCTCAAACCGGTTAAACTGAAACCCTAATTCCCTTGTATTAGGGTTAATTTTACTAAATACCGTCGCATGTATACTTTCATTCGTCCCTAACCGTCGATTCTGCACCTCTACTGCATTAGCTACCGGCGTCATCAAAGCTCCACCCACTATTACTGCTGTCACTGGCAAAATTACCTTTTTCTTCATAAAACCTTTCATTATTTATTATTATTTCGCCAGTATAATCAAAAAACTTCCAAACTAACAACCCCAAGCACCCTCAAAAACCCAAAAAGTGGCAATTTCCCCCGAAATTACCACTTTTGCCCCTTATTGAACACTAAATTTACTCAGAATTTTCGTCTATTCTTCGTTCTCTTCCGGCAGTACTACGCCAATCGACGCCACCGTATCGCCTTCATTTAGCCTCATAATTCTCACGCCTTGCGTCGCTCGACCTTGCGTTGGAATCTCTTTCACTGCAATCCGAATCGCTTGCCCCTTCGTCGACATCATAATCACTTCTGTCGCTTCTGGGTCTAAGGTATGTACTGCCACAATCGACCCCGTCTTCGCCGATACCGCCGCCGCTTTCACGCCCACGCCACCCCGACTATGCGCCGGAATATTCGATGCCTCCGTTGCCTTACCGTAACCATTCGCCGACACCACCAAGAGCTTCTGCTTCTCATCTTTAATCACGTCCATCCCCACAATTTCATCTTTCGGACGCAGTCTAATCCCCCTCACCCCACGCGCACCTCGCCCCATGCTCCGCACGTCTTTTTCGCTAAATCTCGCCGCCTGCCCCGCCGACGTCGAAATCACAATGTCATGGTCTCCCGTCGTCTCCTGAATCCACTTCAACTCATCGCCCGGGTCCAATTTAATCGTCACTAGTCCATTCGCCCGAATATTCAAATATTCCTTCACCGGCGTCTTCTTAATCGTCCCCTTCTTCGTTGCCATGAAGAGATACCCGTTCAGATTTTCCCCCTGTTTAATAATCGCCGTCACCTTCTCATCTGGGTGCATGTTCAGCAAATTCACCGCTGGCGTACCTTTTGCCGTCATCGAAGCTTGCGGCACTTCATAGGCTTTCAAGCGGAAAATTCGCCCCTGATTCGTAAAGAATAACAGATAATCGTGCGAGTTCGCCGTCACAATCTGCGAAATCACATCTTCTTCTTTCGTCGTCATCCCCTTGCGACCCTTACCTCCTCGGTTCTGCCGCTTAAAATCGTCCTGCAACACCCGTTTCGTGTAATTCTCTGTCGTCAGCAAAATCACACTCTCTTCGTCCGGAATTAATTCCTCTTCAGAGAACTTCCCTACTTCGTGATTAAAAATCTTACTCTTGCGCTCATCCCCATATTTATCGCGCATCGCAATCAATTCTTCCTTCACCACGCGCAAAACTTCGCTCTCGCTTGCCAAAATCTTCTCGTACTCTGCAATTTGAGCAAGTAGTTCTTTCAATTCTTCTTCAATCTTCTCGCGTTCGAGTCCTTGGAGCCGCCTTAGCTGCATCTGCAAAATCGCCGCCGCCTGAACTTCCGACAGCCCAAACCGCTCCATCAAGCGCTGATCAGCATTGTCATAACTCTCGCGAATCGTCTTGATTACTTCGTCGATATTATCTAGCGCAATTTTCAAACCTTCTAAGATATGCGCACGTTCTTTGGCTTTTCTGAGGTCGTACTCTGTTCGTCGCCGAATCACTTTTTGACGGTGCTTAATAAACTCCGCCAAAATCTCCTTCAGCCCCAAAATCCGCGGTTGCACCCCATCCACCAGCGCCAACATATTATAATGAAACGTCGTCTGCAAGCCCGTCATCTTGTAAAGCTGGTTCAAAATCTTCTTCGGGAAAGCATCTTTCTTTAACTCCACTACTACCCGAATCTTCCCTCGAGCCGACTCATCCCGTGCATCTGCAATATGGTCTAGCTTCTTCGCTAGCACCAACTCCCGCACCTTCTCAATAAAGCCTTCCTTACTCATCCCGTAAGGCACTTCAGTAATCACAATATTATAGCGACCGTTTTTCTTCTCTTCAATGTTCGTTACCGCCCGAATCGTCACCGAACCTTTACCCGTCGCATAAGCTTGTTTCATCGGCGTACCTCCGTACACCTCTGCCCCCGTTGGGAAATCCGGCCCCTTCACATATTTCATCAGCTCTTCCAGTGAAATCTCTGGATTTTCAATCTGCGCAACAGTCGCATTCACCACCTCTGTTAAGTTATGTGGCGGAATATTTGTCGCCATCCCCACCGCAATTCCCATCTGGCCGTTCAAAAGAATATTTGGCAACGCCGCTGGCAACACCACCGGCTCCTGTTCGCTCCCATCGAAGTTGTCCCGAAAATCTACCGTTTCCTTCTCAATGTCCGTCAAAAGCTCCGCCCCCACCTTGTCCATTCTCGCCTCCGTGTAACGCGAAGCCGCCGCGTCATCACCGTCCATTGAGCCGAAGTTACCCTGCCCCTCCACCAAGGTATAGCGCATCTTCCAGTTCTGCGCCAAATTCACCATCGCGTCATAAATCGACGAATCACCATGCGGGTGATACTTACCCATCACTTCACCCACGATACGCGCCGATTTTACCGTTGCATGTGGAGCTTTCCAGCCGTTTTTATTCATTGCGTAGAGAATTCGCCGGTTCACCGGTTTCAACCCATCCCGCACATCCGGCAAAGCCCGGTCAATAATCACCGACATCGAGTACCGTAGGAAGTAATTTTCCATAGTGGACTCTACTGCCTTTTGCTCAATTCCATTCACCGCCGCGCCTTCTACGGCCTCACTAGAAGCCTCAGCAGCCCCCTCTGCCTTCGCACCTTGCTCCATCCCCACTCCGGACTTTTCGTCGCCCACAGGGCTTCCTGACGCCTCTGGAGGCGTATTCTGCTTATCCTTACCGGTATTTTTCTCATCTTCTGCCATTTTTCACCTCCTTTCTTTAGAAATCCAAATCATCCAAATCCACGCTCGCCGCCCCCGCCTGAATAAAGTTTTTACGCAAAAGCACCTGATCACCCATCAATTTTGTAAACACCGCATCCGCCTTCTCAGCATCGTCAATATGCACCTGCACCAAAATCCGATTCTCCGGATCCATCGTCGTCTCCCAGAGTTGTTTCGCATCCATTTCACCAAGACCCTTAAACCGGTTCTGTGCCGTATAGCCTGCCTGCTTAAACCGCTCTTGCGTCGGGTCAATCTTCACTCCCGCCGCCTGCCGTTCCGCAATCTTCTCCTGTAGCTTCTTCTCTAGCGCCACCTCATCATACACATAATCAATTTTCCGGTTCGTGCCCGTCCCTTTCGACAAGCCAAACAGCGGCGGCTTCGCCAGATACACATGCCCCGCCTTAATCACCTCTGGCATATAGCGGAAAAAGAACGTCATCAGCAACGTCGCAATATGCAAACCATCCACATCGGCATCCGTCATAAAAATGATTTTATCATACCTTAATCCATCCAAATTAAACTGGTCGCCAATTCCCACCCCGAGGCCCTTAATTAAGCTCACCAGCTCTTGATTCGCCAGCATCTTGTCCAATCTTGCTCTCTCTGTATTCAACACTTTACCTCGAAGCGGCAAAATTGCCTGAATCTGCGGATTTCGCCCTTCCTTCGCCGAACCTGCCGCCGAATTACCCTCTACAATAAAGAGTTCACAGTCATCGCGCTTCCGACTCGAACAATCCGCCAACTTCGATGGCAAATTCAAGCCATCAAACGCCCCCTTCCGAATCACGTTATCTCGCGCCGCCCGCGCCGCTTTCCGCGCCCGCGCCGCCAAAGTCGCTTTATTAATAATCTTCTTCGCTACCGCCGGATTCTCTTCCAAATAGTACCCAAAATACTCCGTCATTACTCGGTCAACATAGCCTCGTACCTCTGGGTTTCCTAGCTTGTTCTTCGTCTGCCCCTCAAACTGCGGGTCCGGCAATTTCACCAAAATTACCGCTGTCAAACCCTCCTTAATATCATCACCAGTCAGATTTGGCTCTTTTTCTTTCAACAGGTTATTTTTTCGCGCATAATCATTAATCACCCGATTCAACGCCGTTCGAAATCCTACCACATGCATCCCGCCCTCTGGTGTCAACACGTTATTCGCAAATGGCTTAATCGTCTCTGTAAAAGTATCATTATACTGCAACGCCACTTCCACCATCGTATCTTCCATCGGCTTCTCAACGTAGAAAATATCATCCGACACCACCTCTTTCCCCTCGTTCAAGCGGCGCACATAACTCCTAATTCCCCCCTCAAAATAGAATGACTCTCGTTTATTTGACCGTTGGTCAATTACCGAAATCAAAATCCCCTTCGTCAGATACGCTTGATGCCGCGCATAATTCGACACCCATTCATAATCAAACGTCGTTGTCTCTTTAAAAATCGTCGGGTCTGGGTAAAACGTAATCGAAGTCCCCGCCCCCTCTGCTTCGCCAATTACTCGGAAACCCTCTGGCGTCGTCTTCCCCCGTTCAAACTCCACGTGGTGCAATTTTCCATCCTTACGTACTTCCGCAATCATATGCGTCGACAGCGCATTCACCACCGACGACCCCACCCCGTGCAAGCCCGAAGACACCTTATAACCACCCCCGCCAAACTTACCGCCAGCGTTCAAGACCGTCAGTACCGTCTCTAGCGCCGACTTCCCTGTTTTCGGATGAATATCTACCGGAATCCCACGACCATTATCATCCACCCTCACACCACCGTCTGCCAGCAGCGTAATCTGAATCTTATTCGCAAACCCCGCAATCGCCTCATCTACTGAGTTATCTGCAATTTCTTTAATCAAATGATGTAGCCCATCAAAACCCGTCGAGCCAATGTACATGCCCGGACGAATTCGCACGTGCTCCAACCCCTCCAAGACCTGAATCTGGGAGCTATCATAACTTTGCCCATCACTTGTTTGTTTTGCAGACATTCACGTTACCTCAGCTTAATTACCCCTACATTTTATCACGTTACCTCTCTAAAAGCAAGCGTTTTATAGCCTTGTCTTCAGTTTTAAAGGTTGGAAATTGCCAACGGGAAATAGTGATGGACAGTTCAATAGTTTAATGACTAATGCTGGTATTTACACAACCCTATCTGGTAGTGATACTACCTTACAAAAACAAGGTAGTGCTAAAGCACAAGCTCTACCGTATAGATTCCATTATGCCGGGAACGTCACCAATGGCTCCCTTAACTATGAGGCTACCGGCGGGTACTGGTGGTCCCGTGCGGCCAGCAGTACTGGCAACGCCTACAGCATGTACGTCTATTCTAGCAGCGTTAACCCAGCCTACAACGGCGGTCGCTACCGCGGTTTCTCCCTCCGTTGTATTACTACACCTACTAGCTAATTGGTAGGAGAGGGGAGAGATTAGCCTCCAACTAATCCCACTATAAGGTGGTCGTTTTATAAGGCTGAGCCGGGGCGAACTGTGTAGGAGGCGAGCGAAAAGAAAGTTTTACTTTCTTTTCCGAGACGACACCCACAGAGAGGTTCGAAGAACCGAAATCTCGTGATAAAGTATCGGAAGTAGATTAACTTAACTCGAGATGATGAGAGGCTCACCCAGACCCCGTTAGTGGGATTAGCTAGAAGTGGCGAAAGTTCTCCCTACGAACCCTCCACGAAGAACGCCCTAGTACAAGGAAGAGCCGTCCAGTCGTAGGAGACGAGCAAAGAATAAACTCGTTTATTCTTTCGTCCAGCATGAGAAACGTGAGTGAAAAGGTTTATTATGATAAAGCTTTTCCGAACTGACGAATAGCTGGTAGCGACATAGTCGCGTTGACGACGCCCGACTGACAGCAAAGTTAATTTGCGTTGCAGCGGACTGAGCCGTACTTAAAGGTACGGTGAAGGAGCAGTCGCAGGTTCTGACGAAGTAATAGGGCGTCATTCGCAAAGGCTGTTTTCAGCAAAAATCCAACCTGCGAACCCTTTGCCTAGAGTGACCTAGTGCAAGGAAGATTTGAAGCCCGCAAAGGAGACGTATTTAACATACGGCGACTGCGGACTGGAGAATCTGACACAGCAATAGGCTACTATAGGCAAAGGCTCCTCTATCGTCACTCTATCAGTGCGGCCCGTACAAACAACCTCTGATCATACGTCTGTCTCGCCGGCAACCACGTCCCCGTGCAGGTAATCATCGTCAAAGTTGGCACATCCTCCGCTAGAGGTTTATAGATAATATACATATAACTGTCCGCATCCTGCCCCAGATATTTAAAAGTCATTTCCCTAATTTCGTAGGTAAACGTCCGCCCATCTCCCATCTCCATAGTAATCCGGTCTCCTATCTGCGCTCGCGGCAAATCTCTAAAAATCCCCTCCCCTAAATCCCCTCCGTGCGCATCCAAGACTGCCACCCCTGACTTCCCCGGGAAAGCCGACTGATAGAACCATCCCACTACCTTGATATTTACCGGCGCCCCCAGCTGATTATTCTGAATTCCAAACTCCACCACCGGTATTCGTTCCAGCCCAATCGACGGCATCGAGAAATACCTCGGCTTATACGCCGCCACTTCATACGCTTCCGGGTCCAAAATCTCCGGCTCCGGCACCAATTCATCTGGATTTTTCTCTGGCAAAGCCGGCTCTGGCGGCTCTTCCTCTTGCACCACCTCCACCGTGTCGTCACTATCATCTGGTCGATTCGCCTGCCGAAACGCCGACACCACCCCCGCGCCAATCACCATCAGCACCATCAAAACTACCGCAATTCGCGCTAGCAGCCACTTCTTATCTATCTTCCGCTTCCTTACCGCCGCCGGCACCTCTTGCATCAGTCCGCGTTTTTGGCCGCTCTTCCCTGTTCTCGTTTTTATTGCCATCTTCTGCATAATTCACATTTTAACATAAATTCCCGTGAGACGCCATTTATTAGCCTTCTCACGCATTTTTCTCGCCAACCGCCTACATATACGTCTTATGCTTATCAAAGCCCTTCTCGACCTTCCTAGCGCCTCCTAGGAGCCTTTTCTTGCCCCGCATCGCGCGTTACCGCTACTCCACTCAGCTTATTTTCGATTCGCTGCCATTACCGCCAAAACCGCCCCTACTGCGCACAACATCACCGCCACCACTACCGTAATAATCACAATTTTACGGTTATTCTTACTCGCCTTCTCTAGCTTCTGCTGTGTTTTACGCGTCTCTTCCATCAACAAAGTCCGCGCCGCCTCCTCGCTAATCGGCTGCTGCCGTTCCAAATTCTCCTCAATCTTCTGCCCCGCCGCCATCTCCGCCGTCTTCTCCTCGATATTCTGCTCTAATTTCTCTCCAAAATTTTCCATTTTTCCTCCTATCTTACCTTAAAAACCACTTCTTTTTCGTCATTTTGACCATTTTGCGTTCTAATGGCCGTTTTAGCCTCTTCTAGCGCCTTTTCGTCCGTACCGCCCTCCATATCAGGTTTAAGCTTTTCCCCGCCTTCCTGGCCTTCTCCGTGGCTCTCAGCGCTATTTCCGCTTGCACTTCCTTTAATTTGCGCCTTCTTCGCTTTCCACGCGCTCAAGAACCCTGCCTTCACATCTTTGTCCTGCTCTGCCTCCAGCTCAGCTACCGGGCTTTCCTCCGTCTTCGCCTTCGCCGTCTCTTCCGATTTCCACCTCTGTTTGATTTCCCGCTCAACTTCTTCCCTCGTCTTCGCATATTTTGTCGCCGAATATTCCTTCATCGTCTCTAGTAGCTGCGGATTCGCCTCGCCCATTGGTGGCAACAAATTCATCGTAAACGGCGCCGACGGCAAATTATACATCATCACCTTCGCAATCGCCTGATAATTCCCCTGTTTCGTCAAATCCTCCGCCTTAAACACCGGTGTAAACGCCTTCTCCATCAATTCCGCATCTGTCACACCCAAACGTCCCGCCATAATCGTCCCCACATTCCCCAAAATCCCCTCTCTAATCTTATCTGTCAACTGCGTCATAAACTGATTCGCCAAAAACAGATTCAACCGGTATTTTCTCGCCTCTGATAGAATACTCTCAAAACTCGATGTCGCAAAGTTCTGAAACTCATCCACAAACAAGCAGAAATCCTGCCGCTCATCCTCAGGAATGTCCGCCCGACTCATCGCCGCCTGCTGGAATTTCATCACCAAAATCATCCCGAGTAGCTGCGAATTAATATCTCCTAAGCGCCCCTTTGACAAGTTCACCAGAAAGATTTTCTTCTTGTCCATAATTTCGCGTATATTAAAACTACTTTTGGTTTGTCCCAAGATATTTCGCATAATTGTATTACTTAGGAACGGCCCCCATTTCGAAGCAAACCAAGTAATCACTTCCCCTGCATCGTTCGACTTCTGGCTCGCCGGAAACTCTTTCGTCCAATAATCATACACTGCCTTATCTGTTACATATTGCAACTTATTCTTCACAAACTGAGGGTCGGTAAAACACTGCGGAATGTCAATAAACGTCGCCCCATGCGGGTCTGACATCAGTAGCAGCGCCGCATTTCGGAACATATGTTGCCCTCTCGGCCCGAAAAATCCTTGATTACTCGGGTCAAACAGACTTTGCAACATATTAATCCCTTCCTGCACGATAAAGTCCTTCTGGTCATCCGTCTTAAACTCAAACATATTCATTCCAATCGGATGCTCCACATCGGCCGGGTCAAAATAAATTACATCGTCAATCCGACTCTCTGGCACCTTACTCATCAACAGTTCTACTGCATCCCCGTGTGGATCAATGAAGGCAAATCCCCGCCCCGCCAGCATATCTTGATACGCCACATTCGTCAAAAGCACCGATTTACCCATACCTGTCGAACCAATCACATAAGTATGTCGGCGTCGGTCATTTTCCGACAATTTTATCTCCTTCACTTCCCCACGGAACTCATTTACCCCGAGCAGCACTCCCTCTGTCACTAATTTTGCTGGCCCCTCTACCTGTTTTGTCGCTTGCCGCTCTACTTGTGAAGTTGGAATCGCATTCTGTGCCGGCAGGTGAAATATTGAAGCCAACTCTGTACTGTTCAAAATATTTGTTCGATTATTACGCGGGAAAAATCTGAACACAAAATCTACGGCCAACTTCTTCGGATTTTTTAGTGCCTCGTATTGAAATCCATTAAAATTCTGTGAGTCAAACTGCGAAAACGCTGCCACCAGCCCTCCCAGCATCGCCTCTGAACGTTCCCTTACTGCCGAACTCGCAATCACCCTAATCAACACTTCAAACCCAGGTGATTTAGTTTTTTGTTCAATCGCCGCAATTTCTTCTTGTTGTAAATTCGTCATCCCCTCACCATCTTCCAACTTATCATGAGCTTCTGGCGGATGCCAAAAAGCCTGAGCAACATCTTTAACCGTTAGCGCGACTTCATGTAATATTTTTGTACCACTATTATTATTTTTATTACCTTTTCGTATATTTTGTACTCGCTCTGCTGAAGTTTTTGTCCAACTCCCATCCGTCGGCCTCAACAAAATTTGTAACGCCATGCCCTCACCCGCTTTCGTCGTTGACAAAGCATGCAAAATCGCCAAACTTGCATCACGCTGGCTATCTTCATAAGTACTAATCGGGTAAACAAACTCTTTCTTCAAGCTCATCTCCCCGCCTGCAATCTGATCCGTCGTCACTGATTCCGCAAAAATACTCTCTGGCTCCGTCTCTTCCAATCTTGCCGAGGGGTACGCCGATACAATCGCCTGCTTCACTGTTTCCGTCAACACTGCCGGCACCAACGTATAATATTTAATCAAGCCATTCGCCGCCACAATCTCAAACGACATGTGCCGCTGCCCAAACACCCTGCTATCAAATCCCTTTTTTAGCGTCGATGAAATAATCGAATACATCACCTGCGCTTGACTTAACGCCTCGTTCGTCACATCGCGCTCATCCCTTCCGCCCCCTTGAATATCATCCGTCGATGGCGGCAGATGAATCAGCATCGGCACCAATTTCAAACTCCGCTCATAAGCTTTGGCTTTTCGCTGACCATTCAGATAAACCGCCACAATTATCGCCACCACTACCACGATTACCGCTATAATTACTAGTGCCACTACGCCGCTCATTAGTTACGACTCCCCAAAATTCGATTAAATACGTCCTTCAAAAAAGCCGTCCGTGCCTTATTGGCCAGTTGGTCTAGCCGTCCCGGGCGTGCCTCATTCTCCGCAATTAGCTTGTCTACCGCCTCTACCGTTTGGTTTGTAATCCGCTCACCGTTGCGCTTCATCAACCCCTCCACATAGCGCCCGTTTAGCCCTAACTCATTCGCCACGTCCTCAGCATCTTCCGCCGCACGCTCCGCCACTTGCACTTTCGATTCCTCCCCCACCAAATTCGGCCGCTCCATCGCAGTCTCGCTCAAACCATTTTCCGTCTCCACCATCTCTTGCACACGTGTATTTTGCTCTTGTGCTAACTGTGGATTATAAGTCAATACTCTGTTACCCAAACTCCCTGCTCGTTCACGTTCCAGTGCGTCTCGCCCCACTTCATTATTCCGCTGCAAAGCCTCAAAGCTTGTCGCCTGGTCAATTTCCTCCGTCATTTCTCGCGCGGTCAATTCTCTGCGCTCTCTCGCACTGTTGTCCATGACCTTATTTTATCATAATATACATAAGCATTACAGTATTTTGTACACAATTTTTATACATTTTTAGCATATTTCTTGAGCAAAAGCTACCCTTTCTTGCTCACCAAGAAACATGCCAAAAACACCACCAAAGCCACCAAACCCACCGTCGCCGGCCCCAAAGTCCCCAAAGACCGTGCCAATAGTAGCATTACCGGCCCAAAAGCAATAATTGCCGCATATAAATACTGCTTATGCCCCATTTTCTTCCCCGCCAGCCGCACGAACATCCTAACCAGCAACAACGCTACTCCTAGCACCGCTACATAACACGCCGCAAAGAACACCAAAAGCCCCAGCGGACCTACACCCGCCGGGCTTGTAAAGTTCAACATTAGCAGTAACAAAATCACTGCTAACATACTAAAAACTGGAATCAAGCGTTTAGACATAACCTTATTATAACACAGCCATCATCTTACCATCACCACAAAAATCTGCCTCACTGACACTCTGCATCTCTGATTTTCATTTTTAACACCTCTGATTCAAAAAGAAAGAACAACGCAGCCTACTACTGTTACCGTATTGTGCGTTTCTGCGAGTAAACCTTTTACGCACCAAGTTTTTACAACCCTCACAAGTTGTTTCTGGGAGAAGGGGCGAGTTATCTGGCGTTTACAAACATCGTTACTTTGGGCCACAACTCCACCCACTTCCCTGTTGATCGCTCCATGATATCATGGAACATTGTGGTCATCGTGTCTTAACTCATTCATTCTAGTCGTTTCAAAGTGCTAACGAGTTAATCTGACCTTGCTTTTAGAACTCTCGTTCCCCATCCAACCATCAATGCCAAACTCTTAGCTTCCTTGCGTCTGCTAAAAGTCAGCATTGTGGTCAAAACGGGTCAAAGCGTTCTCCAACGAGTCCTACATTTTATAATCTTAATCTGAATAAGATTATTTCTGGCAAAATGTTGAATAGTTACCAATATCAACCGTCATTCCATGTTCAACTATATATTGATAATATTGTTGTTCACGGTTTCTGGCTTTTTGCTACCGCAAGTTTCAAAATCTCGCCGTAGCAATGCTGTAGTTCCCTTTTGGAGGTTCCGCAAGCCTTAGGTAATTCCTAGAAAGCGTAATTTATGGCTAGAAATTACCATTCCGCTCGCGGAAGACCACATTTTCTACTTTGGTATTTTAAGTTGCATTTTTGTTTGTCCTTTTTATGTTTTTGCTTGGACTGTCCTTATCGTATCACGCTTATGCCTAAAAATCAAGTATTTTTGCCAAAATTCCGTTGTGTTTTTTACAACATTAAGCATTTTACATCTGTTATTTTTGTAAAATTAGATGTTGTAAATCTTACAACACTAAAGTACTAATTCTCCAAGTTTATTGTAAAAAATACCTGCTTTTTACCTATATTGTTGTTATCTTCACAACAATATCTCACATTTCATACCTTCTCCGCCTCTGTTCTATTATTTTAATCATGAACACTTATCTGCTCCTAACTCGGCTGCAGCATTCTATCTCCCAACCATGACTTATCATTTCTTCATTAAGACTCTATGTTCTTCACTTGTTTGCCCCATCTACCCCATCTTACACGAATAGCCCTCCTCTCGCCACATCCTCACCGCCCACCCTCCTTACTGCCGTCGCACTATCAAAAACATTGTTCCCCACTCGCCCCAGCAACATTCATCCGCTTCAAAAGCCCGCCCGCTAGTCGACGTTACCTAAGCACCCTTCACTTTTAACCATCCAGCTACCACCAACACCCATCATTTATACACTCACACTTCCATCCTCGCCCACACATTTCAGTCAAATTCATTATGCAAGATATTCATTTTTATCGTATTTCCCAGCATCAAAAAAGACCGGTAACTGCGAGGAAAACCGGTCTTTGTAGAGTGTGGAGTTATTTTGGCAATTTTTATTTTTGGCTTTCTGAATAATTTTTGTATTCAGAAGCTATCTCTATAATATCGCGAAAAAGTGCTTACGTCAACATATTTCGAACAATATTTTTATAATTTTTTTACGAGTTTTCCACAGGTCATTTTACTCCCCCGCTCCACGCTTTTCGTGTAATTTTGACCACAAAAAATACCACTAACGTGGTTTATTTTGCATATTATTGGTGGAGCTGCCGGATACTGCCTCCGGGTCCGAAAAATCTTCATTATACCACTCTACACGCATAGTTTCTTGTTTCGTCGACGCAAACCTTACAGCAGCAAGAAACAAAACTGTAAGTGCCCTAATCTTAATTTTCGTGCGAAGCTCGATTACCACTTCGCCTTATCACCGTAATCTAATAATCTGCCGCTTACGGCAACTTAGCGTCAGACCAGCCTAAATAATATCTAAATTAGGCGTAAACAGGTGCATAAAGCACGTGTTTTGCAGTGTTCTTTTCACTTATTCAATACTTACGGTATCACTCGTCGTGCCTGGTATATGTTAATAATCCGTCTAAGCTTTGTCAGCCCCAACTACCTATATTATACCACACCTAGCTCTAATCACAAGTATTTTTCTATCTCCCCCTTTCCTAGTTAAAAATACTCTTACAGATTCTAGAACCTTCATGCTTAATTTTTGTACTCAATACAATATGTCAAAATTACATCAACAGAGATAAATACTACTTTTTGCAATTTTTAACATGCTTATGATTGTATTTTTTCAAAGTTTGCTGTTACAGTAGCCACATGATTGCAAAAGTATACTCCGCTATTCCCTATGGCTACGACGGCCACATTGTTGAAGTCGAAGGTGACACCGCCAAAAGTCTCCCCAGTTTTAATATCGTCGGTATGGCCAACAAAACCATCTCTGAAGCCCGCGAACGCGTCCGTGCCGCTATTGTCAATTCCGACTTCACCTTCCCTGATAAAAAGGTCACTATCAACCTCGCCCCCGCTGAACTCGCTAAAGACGGTACTCACCTTGATTTACCTATCGCCCTCGCCATTCTCGTCCTCTCACACCAGCTCCTCCCTAGCGACCTCAAACATCGCCTTTTCACCGGCGAACTCTCCCTAGATGGCCTCACCAAGCCCGTTCGTGGCATTATCAACGTCATCGAAGCCGCCAAAGCCGCTGGCTTCACCGAAGTTTACATTCCTACTGCTAATCTTACCCAAGCTTCTCTTGTCTCCGGTATTACAATCATCGGCGTCTCATCTCTAAAACAGTTATTTTTACACTTAAAGGGTATTCAACCTATTACTCCACCCGCCCCCACTTCAAAACCTCATGTCAAAAATACTTCAACAGATAGTCCTATCTTAGACCACGTTTATGGTCAAGAACTCGTCAAACGCGCCCTCGTCATCGCCATCGCTGGTCGTCATAATCTCCTCCTCTCTGGACCGCCTGGCGCCGGCAAAACCATGCTTGCTAAAGTCGCCGCCAACCTCTTACCACCTCCGTCCCCCGAAGAACAAATCGCCATCGCAAAACTCCATTCCCTCTTTGGCGATACCGCCAACACCGCCATTCAGCGCCCCTTCCGCGCACCTCATCACACGGCCAGCGCCGTCTCCATCATCGGTGGTGGTGCTCATATCGCCCCTGGTGAAATTTCCCTTGCCCATCACGGTGTTCTCTTCCTTGACGAAATCCCCGAATACCCCCGCTCTGTTCTCGAAGCCCTCCGCCAGCCCCTCGAAGACCGTTCTATCACCATTTCTCGCGCCAACCAGCACATCACCTACCCCGCCAATTTCATGCTCATTGCCACCATGAACCCCTGTCCTTGCGGCTATCTTGGCGACAAGACTCACGAATGCACCTGTACCAACACTCAAATCGCCCTCTACAAGAAACGTCTCTCTGGCCCCATTCTCGATAGAATTGATATGATTGTCAATGTCGAAAAAGTTGATAATCATTCCTTACTCCCTCTTCATCATGTCAAAAATAATACAACAGATAATAAAAGCTCACCAAGCTACCCGGCCCGCACCGCAAAGAATGTCAAAAATACATCAGCAGATAGCAAAAGCCCATCAAACAACCTCCTCAGAAGCTCAAGCAATGTTAAAATTACACCAACAGATAAGCTAACCGAACATAGTCAAGCCAAACGTCAAATCGCTCAAGCCATCTCCCGTCAACACCAGCGTTACCATCAAACCACCAAATACAATAGTGACCTTTCTTCCCAAGACATATCTGTCTATGTTAAAATTACACCAACAGCTTATCAACTCTTACAAACTGCCACCGACACTTTAGACCTCTCCGCTCGTGCTTATTTTAAGATTATCAAAGTCGCCCAGACTATTGCCGACCTAGCTGGCTCCCCAGAGATACAGCCTGAACACATTTCCGAATCTCTCAGTTTCCGTCAGCAACTTCGTTGAACACATTTTCATCTTACCTGTATAATTTTCTATACTTGTCTGAACAATTTTCCTACATTACACACTTACCTCTGTTTATGTATTTTCAACAATACATACTCACAGTCCAAACCAACTTACATTCCATCATCATTTACGTCATTCATCTTAAACATTAGCACTATACTAACATAAGTGCTAAATAAACTCCCTTTTTACCCTGCTAAACCCCTTGCGTTAGCTTAGAATCTTTGCTATAATAGACCCAGTTCAACATAACGAAAGGAAGCCAGCCATTAGTAAGACATCACGTACCAAACTTAACGGTGAAATCCGTTACCCTTCAGTTCGCGTTATCGGTACTAATGGAGAGCAGCTCGGTATCATGTCGAGCCGTGACGCGCAGAAAATCGCTAGAGAACAGGGAGTAGATTTAGTTGAAATTTCAGCTAACGCTAATCCACCAGTTGTCAAAATCATCGACTGGGGCAAATACCAGTACCAGAAGATGAAAGAAGAAGCCAAAAATCGTAAAAAAGCCCGTGAGAAACAATCCGAGCTCAAAACCATGAAGATTGGCCTCAAGATTAGCGACAACGACCTTAACATTAAAGTTCGCAAAATTAAGAGTTTTCTTGAAGACGGTGACCGTGTCAAAATCATGGTAATTTTTCGCGGTCGCGAAATGGCGCACAAAGAGCTCGGTCAAGTCATGATTGACAAGATTCTAGCCCTCATTTCCGAAGACTGCGACATCGTCCAAGAAGGTAAAACTCAATTTGCCGGACGTAACTTATCGGTCGGAATACGGAAGAAGTAATTTCCTACTTCCACGGTTCCCTGATTGCACCTCTTCAATATCAACCAAAACTAGCACAACTATATAAAGAGTGCCAAATCTAAACATTAGCACTTCATGTATTAAACCGCTAGCTATCTAACTTAAAGGAAACCTATATGCCAAAGTTAAAAACGCATAAAGGCACCGCTAAGCGCATCAAGATGACCGGTTCCGGTAAGCTTGTCCGTGAGCGCGCCTATGGCAACCATATTCTTGCCAAAAAGTCCAAAGCCCGCAAGCGCAACATGAAAACTGCTGCCTTCGTTAAGGGCAAAATCGCTAAAAACGTTAAAACTGCATTAGGAGTTTAATATGAGAGTAAAACGTGGCGTTCCGGCTCGTGCCAAACATAAGAAAATTTTAAACTCTGCCAAGGGGATGCAACATTATCGCACCCGCAGTTTTCGTCTCGCCAAGCAGGGCGTTATCAAATCATTACGCTATTCCTATCGTGATCGTCGCAACCGCAAGCGTGACCTTCGCGCTTTATGGATTACCCGTATCAACAATGCTTCTCGCGAATTAGGTCTTTCTTATTCTCAGCTCATGTCTGGACTTAAGAAAAACGGCGTTACTATCGACCGCAAAATTCTTTCCGAGCTCGCCGTTAATCAGCCAGAAGCTTTCAAAGCCGTCGTTAATACCGTGAAGGAGACAAAATAATGGCAGTTTGTGAAATCAGCGGCAAAGGCAAAATGTATGGGCATAACGTTTCGTTCTCCCAACGCCGTACCCGCAAAGTCTTCAAACCCAACATCCAAAAGAAGACCCTCATCGTTGATGGCCAAAAAGTCAAAATGAACGTAGCGACTTCTACGCTTCGGACTTTAAAGAAAAAAGGCCTCATCAAGAAATAATTATTTAAAAACTAGTCCGTCTTTATCGCGGACTAGTTTTTTTGTTGAACAATTTTTTTATCACTTTTATTTCCCTGCTCTTATCATCGTATTTTAACAATAAAACATCAACCATATGCGCATATACGAACTCCAACCATCAATAAACCCGCCGAAGCGGGTTTATAAGTCTTCAATAAGCCGGGTTCTGTAACTCGCCTCTCGGCCAAGCCGACAGCCATCTATCTAACCTAAGCATTGCTGCCTAGTTCAAGCGGTGAGCGTGCATCCTCTGGCTAAGGTGTCTAGCACTCCTTGCAGCCGACAGGGTTTGCCTCTGTTCCGCGTCACCGCGAAACACTGTGGGCTCTTGCCCCAACTCTTTTCACCTTTACCGAAGCCCATCAAACTCCTCCATTTGGCTAGCTGAAGCGGTTTGAAGGGCCTCGGAAGTATTGTTTCTGTGGTACTTTCCCTACCTTTACAGGCGGTCGCCGTTAGCGACTGTCGTGCCATACGCTGCCCGGACTTTCCTCTTGGACTTCCAAGCGGCTGTCTTTCGGACTCATTCATATATTAGCATAAAACCCCATTTTCTACAAGCTAGCCGCTCTCAATTTTGTCTTCAAAACAGCTTCTCCAAATCGAACTTGTACAGCCTGTACAAGTTCAACTCCAAACCACCTCTATTAAATTTCAGCAAAACTAGTTTAATTAATATAAAAAGGTTGGAAATTGCCAACAAAAACACCCTATAATAATATTTTTATCTTTACGAACCCTTTGTTCCTAGCAGCGTGAGACAAGGCGACGGGAGTAACGGAGCGAGACATATTTAAATCCAGCCCTACGAACCCTTTGTCTAGAGTAACCTTAGTGCAAGGAAACAGGAGAAGCGGAGCGAACGGTACTAAGACGTACCGAGAGCAAGCATCGCACCTGTTGACGCAGCAATAAGTTACTATAGACAAAGGCTCTTCTTAGCAAATGTAATACCATACGAACCCTTTGCGAAGAGCGTCCTAGTACGAGGAAGAGCCGCCCAGTCGTAGGAGACGAGCAAAGAATAAATTTATTTATTCTTTCGTCCAGCATGAGAAACGTGAGTGAAAAGGTTTATTATGATAAAGCTTTTCCGAACTGACGAATAGCTGATAGCGACATAGTCGCGTTGACGACACCCGACTGTTAGCGATAAAATCGCGTCAGCACCGCAAGCGAACCGTATTATACATACGGAGAGCGCGTACTGGAGCTTTTAACGAAGTAGTAGGCTGCTATACGTGGAGGCCCAACTAAAACCACTAACAAACCTCTACTCTTCAAACTCCCTATCTACCGCTAGATTCGCCTGCTCATCCGCCTTCGCATTATGTTCTCGTGCCACATGCACGAACGCACAAGCTTCAAAATTGCTGAGTAGTGCCTTAATATCGTCATAAATCCCCACCACATCACGGTTCTTCACCTTATACAATCCGTTCATCTGATTTATCATCATCAAACTGTCCCCCACGAACCGCACCGACTTCAAACCTAGCTCAATCGCTTTCTCACAACCTGCTTTCAAGGCATAATATTCCGCCACTCGCGAAGTCGCAAACCCAATAAACTCCCCACCGCAAGCCAATACCGCACCGTTTGCCCCCACAATATGATAACCAATCCCTGACGGCCCCGGATTTCCTCGGCTACAACCATCCACATACACCGTCGCACTATTCGCCACGCTTTTGTAATTGCTACGCCCCTCGTCATCATGTTCAATCTCAAGCACCGCCAAGCTCGCCTCATCTAACCGATAGCTCGCCGTCTCGTGCAATTTGATATATTTGTACGCCGTATAACGTTCCTGCGCCACAATCTTAGTATCTGGCGCAAGTTGCACATTATATATAATATATAAGTTACTCAGCTGACTCGCCCCTTGCGGCGCCAAAAACGTCACCACATCTTTCAAACTCATTCCGTCCAGCTGTTCCACCCCCAAATATTCTTCCAGCATCCGCGCCATCGCTTCCTCTGGCTGCTCCCCAAACTTAATCTTCCCCGTCGGGATTTCCCATACCGGCAAACCGTCTATGCGCCCTTGCGCCTTCTTCATAATCAAAACTTCGTCACCGTTGCTAACTATTCCGGCTACCCGAATACGTTGTTTCACCTTCTTTTACCTAAATAAATCCTTAATAATTTATGAGCAGAACATTTTACCCACTGTCCTCGTCATAAACTGTTAACTGTAACTAAACTACCTAATGCCCCAGAAGCGATGTTTTTCCTTGCTATAAACACAAGGTGGGTAAAATCTTATGCGACACTTCCACGGAAGTGAGCCACGAAATCCCTAAACATGATTATTCAGGAAAATCATGCCGCCACCGGGGCTACCCTTATTATATCATACCTTCCCTATTCAATGCTATAATAATTACATCCTCACCCCTCAAGTGCAACATTACCGAGATAAAAAAAGAGACATAC
>CAYODP010000013.1:0-20730 GCA_964402815.1 uncultured Candidatus Saccharibacteria bacterium
CTTGCATATAAGTAATATCTTTTATAGTACGATACTCGGTTGAGAAGTCTTCAGCGGCGTAAACAGAAGATGAAGAAGTATTGATTTGTGTAGAATAACCTAAAAGGAGAGCTCCAGAAACAAATAGTGTTGTTCCCACAACTAAATATTTATAAGGTTGATGTATTTTTAGCATGGAGCCCTCCTTTTAGGTTAAACATCTCGAAGAGCCTAGTTAGTATCACAAACAAAAATGACACCACGAGGTTGTTACTCAGTTTCTCGATATCAGCACAAGCTTGACTCTTGACCACTGGACCTCATGGCGCCATTCTACGTCAAGAGACACTGTGCATTTCTTAAAACTGAGTAACAACCCCACTAATCATGACTTTTTGTTCGCTACAAGCTCTTCTTGTAGTTTTGATATTCGTGGCGCACTTACTTCATACAAAAACGGCACCACGAAGGGTGTCTAAAGCCGAAACTGACGTCAAAGGCGGTTGCCTTTTCTGCAGTTCTTCGTGATGCCATTTCCACAGAAAAAACACCACGTTTGACACAAAAATTTCGACTTTAGACATTTTCATTGTACCATGTATTTAGAACTTTGTGTCTAAAGTTATGTTTAATAAGCGACAATTTGATTATAAATTATTGCCATTTTACAACTTGGAAGGTTGGAAATTGCCAACGGGAGGCACTAATGGACAATTAAATGGTTTGATGGCTAAAGCCAATATCTACACTTATCTATCGGGTAATGACACCACCTTATTACAACAAGGTAGTACCAAAACACAAGCTTTGCCGTATAACTTTCATTATGCCGGGCGCGTCAACAATGGCTCCCTTAACTATGAGACTACCAACGGGAACTGGTGGTCCCAGACATCCTACAGTGCTAACAACGCCTACTACATGCGCGTCACTTCTAGCGACGTTAACCCAGCCAACGCCAACAATCGCTGCTACGGGTTCTCCCTCCGTTGTATTACTACACCTACTAGCTAATTGGTGGGAGAGGGATGGCAATAGTCTTAACTAAATTATTTTCTCGATTGAGCTTTTGTAGCCACTTCTACCTATAATCCCACTATAAGGCGGTCGTTTTATAAGGCTGAGCCGGGTCAGATTCTCGTGATAAAGTATCTGAAGTAGATAACTTAAATCGAGATGATGAGAGGCTCACCTAGACCCAGTTAGTGGGATTAGTAGAAGTAGCTACAATATTTCTCCCTACGCACCTGTTGGCGCAGCAATAAGTTGCTATAGATAAAGGCTACTATTAACAGAAATACGTCTTACAGTGTCACCCCTCCCGGCACCAACCAATTCAGCACCGTAAACATCACCGCCCACGCTACCAGCCCAATCACCACCTCATACAGCCGTTTCTTTGCCGTTGCCACTTGTTGTTCGTTATCTCGGGCCGTAAGATACATAATCCCCGCAATCACCACACCGAGCGTCGCCGCTGCGCCTAAACCATACACTAAAATCTTCAGCACTAACCGCAAAATTCCCTCAATGTCCATATCGTTTGGCAAAATACTCGTCTCTGGTGGCTGGCTACCACTTTGGCTACCACCATCTTCCCCCTCTGCCCAAACCATACCAGTCATCATCACTGGCGTTAGCGTTAGCATCGCCGCTAGCACCACCCCAGCTATTCTCTTTACCAAACTCTTCATGTTCCTCCTATCGCAAATAACCGTGTAGCTTCTTGGTCTGCTTATGTTTCCTTAATTTCGACAACGCTTTCGCCTCAATCTGACGAATCCGTTCCCTTGTCACCGAAAACTCATTCCCCACTTCTTCTAGAGTGTGCGGACGTCCACCACCAATTCCAAATCTCAGCCGAATAATCTTCTGCTCACGTTCGCTCAGCGTTGTGAGAATCTCCGCAATCTGTTCCTTCAAAATCTGATTTGCCGTCGCATCTTCTGGCGAATCCCTTTCCGAATCCTCCACAAAATCCCCTAGCACCGACTCTTCATCATCACCATCACGCCCCACACTTGCATCCAACGAAGCAATATCTTGCTTAATCCGCATTACATATTCAATTTTCTCAACGTCCATCCCCATCGCCTCGGCAATTTCTTCGTTCGTCGGCTCGTGGTTCAGCTCTTGCGTTAATTTTCGCGTCGTTCGGAGCACTTTATTAATCGTCTCCACCATATGCACCGGAATCCGAATCGTCCTCGCCTGGTCTGCAATTGCCCGTGTAATCGCCTGCCGAATCCACCACGTCGCATAAGTCGAGAATTTAAATCCTTTGTTAGGATCAAACTTCTCCACCGCTCTCAGCAAACCCGTATTTCCTTCCTGGATTAAATCCAAGAAATCCAACCCGCGCCCACCGTAGCGCTTCGCAATCGACACCACCAAGCGCATATTTGCTTCTGCTAATTTATCTTTTGCTTTTTTATCACCTTCCAAGGCTCGGTTCGCCAATTCCAGCTCTTCCTCTTGGCTGAGCAATGGAATCTTACCAATCTCTCGCAGATACATCCGCACCGAATCATCCGCAAAAGCATCCACGTTATCAGCCGTAATTGCTAGCTCCTCGTCCGACAGCTCATCTTCCGCTGCCAGCTCGTCCGCTTCCGGCTCGCCCATGTCAAACATGGCATTTTTACCCTTTAAGATTTCTTCTTCGTCACTATTCATTAACTCTTATAATACTAAATATTCCCTTAAAAATCAACCTCTCGCCCCGCCAAAATCCTCATTTTCTTCCCCACGCAAAAGGAGACGCTCATCACGCCCCCTTTTACTCCCCTCTCATCTAGATTAGAACTTATGATGTAAGTACAGTTTAGCTAGCATAATCACGCCAGACAGAGTTGCCAGTGAAGCCGCACCGAGCAGAGTCACCGCCATCAAATCCAACGAACCGTCTTCCTTAAACAAACCCACGATACCAGTGTTTGGCGCCGTCTTGTCTGTCTCTGGAGCGCTAGTGTTTGGCAGTTCAAACGCCAACAAGCCTTTACCTGCTTCTGGGTCAATCGCTACCGCCGCCCGAGCCATCTCAGTGTATTTCTGTTGAATCGTGCTATCTTCCTTGAGCGCCGTCTTAATTGCCTCCGCCGTCAAAGTCGCACCATCTTTTGTAATTTCCCGAATAAATGCTGTGGCATTATACAAAGCTGCATATTTGTCAAAATCACGCAACGATTTCGCAATCTCAACTAGTTGGTCATTGTTCGCCGTATCTACTCCCGACACCGTTGGGAACAAATTCTTAATCTGTTGTTGGAAATTCGCAATATCAGTTTCCGACTCATTGTGCGCCTCAAACTTCAAAGTCAAAGCCACCAAAGTCTCCGCCTTGCGATAACCATCAAATCCTGCATCCGTCTTAATCCGGTTATTTAGCTTCACAATATTATCAGCATAAGTACCAGTCGGGCGATTCACAAATGCATCAATCTTACTGTAGCAAGCTTGAACATCTGCTACCGACATTTTATCAGCAATTAGTTGTGCCGTTACCGTCACACCGCTACCAACTGTTTTCTCAATATCAGCTACAGCTGCAATCGCACCTTGTGCCAAGCCAAACCCTTGCATACTCGTCGCATAAGTCACTAGCTCAGCCGCTGACAAACCATCAACTTTCGCCGTCGCATCAACCGCCTTAATCGCCGTCGCTAATGCCTTCGCTTGAGTTTCTGTCGCTTTAGTTGGGTCTTTTTGTACTGGCTCAAGCACCGTCATCAAAGCGCTGAAGTTCTTATAATCATTGCTCGCTTTTACGTTCGTATAAGCCGTAAATAGCTCCGCCGAACCAATCGTTTTCGATGGCGTTACCGCTTGTGCATCAATCCCCTCTTCGCTCGCCTGCGCTACTAGTTCATCATCACCAGATTGAGCCATCAGCTCATCCTCAGCCGGCTGAGCTTCTAGCTCCGCCTCAGTCGCCTCGTCACTGGCTTCCACCCCAGTGCCCTCACTCGCAAAGACCGCATTTGGCATCGTCAAGCCCAAAGAAAAAGCCAGCGCCAAAGCCGCCAACACTTGTAATTTATGTTCTTTTATTTTCATTTTGAACCTTTTTGATTTATTTATTTTGATGATTCTTACTTTAAGTATAGCACTAACTTTTTCAAAAACAAGTACTTTTATCACACATTTTTCACAAGTTCGCTCATTGCTGCCGCTTTAATACCATAATCCGTTTCAAAATCTCCGCCTGCGCTTCCTCATCTTCCGCCGCTTCCGCCTTCGCCAATTCTTTCGTCAATTCTTCCACTTCTTTTTTATTCATCTCCAATTTATATCGCGCCAAAAGTTCCTGTGCTTCCTTTTCTAGCGCCTTCGTCTCCCAACCTTGATATCGCGTCTCAAACACCATCTCCAGTTCCGCCAGTTTCGTCTCATCCTCCGGAATCTCCACTCCCTTAATATTCGTCACGCCGCCAAACACCAAAATCGCCTGCAAACTATCTTTCACCCCCTGCAGTACATCCACACTTGCCTCTAGCTCCACCCGTTTCAAACGTTTCGCCGGCGACTCTTGCACCTTTTTCGCTAACAAATCTTCCACGCTACAGTCCAACTTCCGCGCCACCAGTTGTTCATAGTGTTTTCGTTCCACTGCATCACTCACATATTTCAGTAATTTCATCGCCACATCCGAATATTCCCGTTTCCCTACTCCCGACGATAAGTCCAAGTTCTCTTCATACTTATCCAGCAGCCAATCCACCGCCGGCCGGTAATGCTCCACCGCATCTTGCCATAATTTTGGATCCTTCTGAATCAGCTCATCTGGATCTTTCGCCCCATGATAGTCAGAAATCACACTCAAGTTCACCCCTAAATCCCCCGCCATCATAATCGCCCGCTCCGTCGCCTTCACTCCCGCCGCATCTCCGTCATACGCCAATCGCACATCGCTCGTCAACCGTGACAAAGTTTTCAGATGCGATTCCGTCATTGCCGTTCCGCTCGTCGCCACCGCCTCGCGCACTCCCGCCTGATGTGAAGAAATCACATCCATATTCCCCTCCACAATCACAATGAAATTATGCTGTCGAATCGCTTCTTTTGCCGGCGCTAGTCCAAAAATAAACCGACTTTTGTTAAACAGTACCGTCTCTGGCGTATTCAAATATTTCGGCTCACCCTGTTCCAAAATCCGCGCCGTAAACCCAATCACCCCGTTCGTATCGATAAACGGCACCATCATCCTCCCCCGAAACAAATCTCCCCCAAACCGATTCAAAAGTCCCGCCGTTTCCAGCTCATTCTTCGTAAAACCCCTACTCGTCATAAACGTCAGCAAAGCTCTTCCGTCCTGCGGCGCATACCCAATCCTAAACCGCTCCACCGTTCCTTTCAACATCCGCCGCTTCTTCACCACATACTCAATCGCCCGCTTGCTCTTCGTCAAACAATACTGATAATATTTACATGCCAGCTCCGACGCCTCCTTCGCCCGCGCTTTTTTCTTCGCCATCGCTCCGTCTCCACCGCGATATTTCGTCAACTCCACCCCCGCTTGAGCCGCCAACTTCTCCAGCGCTTCCCGGAAAGAAATCCCCTCCACCTCCATCACAAACGCAAAAATATCTCCCCCTTTATTCGCCGAAAAATCATGCCAAATCCCCTTCTCCGGCGACACCATAAAAGACGGCGTCCGGTCCACCCCCCACGGCGACCTCCCCTTTAGCGTCCGCCCCGCACGTTTCAGCTCGATGTACTGCCCCACTACATCTTCCACCGGCAACCGCGCCCTAATCTCCTCCTTTGCGTCTTCCATACCCCGATTATAACACACCACCCCCGTCTCCTCCACATTCACATGATTCTCAAGTTTTTATGCTATAATAAAATCATGGATAAGCTCGAGTATCTCAACCAAATTTCCCAGTCTAGCGCCGCTAGCCAGGCCAAACCCAGCAAAGCCCCTTCTCAGCTCTTTTCTAAAGTCACCAATAGTCTCATTCTCAAAATTCTCATCGGCGGCATCGTCGCCACCATCGCCCTCATCGGCATTGGCATTCTTATTAACAACACCAGTACTCGCAGTTCCGACCTCGTCAAGCAGCTTTACGTCCGCATCACCAACGTCAACAAAACTATCAGCACTTACAACAACAATCTCAAGTCCTCCCAGCTCCGCTCCATCAATTACTCTCTCGGTGGCACCCTTACCGGCACCAGCACCCAGCTCTCTGCCTATCTCAAGGCCACCTACCCCGACGAAGAAAACCCTCTCGCCCCGCCACCCGAGCTCGCCGAAGTCGAGTCCAAAGACGACACCCTCTTCAATGACAGCCTCGCCCGTGCCAAGCTCAATGGCATCCTCGACCGCGTTTACGCCTCCCAAATCCTCCTCCAAGTCAATCTCATCATGTCCTCCACCAGCGAAATCCTCGCCCGCGACCCCTCCACCTCTCTCCGCGACATCCTCGAATCTTTTTACTCCAACCTCACCCCCATCCAGCAGTCTCTCGATGCCTATTCCAACCCTAGCGATTAACTCTTGACAAAACGCTTATGCTGTGCTACAATGTAATCATCGCTCTGCTAACGAGCCTAGATTTCTAATTATTTTTACTCAGCTTCACCCTTGTTCTTTCCCCTGTTTTATGCTACACTATCATCATGAGTAAAAAGTCTACCGCCAAATCACAACCATCAAAATCTTCTTTCCATCCCGTCAAAGCCATCACCCACAGCCCCTTTATCAACGAGTTCAAAGAATTTATCAATCGCGGTAGCGTCGTTGACCTCGCCGTTGGCGTCGCCGTCGGTGGCGCCTTCACTGCCATCGTCAAATCTCTCGTTGACGACATCATCATGCCTATCACCAGCCTCCTCGCCGGCGGTCTCGATTTCTCTTCCCTTGCCATCGACATCCCCAATTTCTTCGGCGCCAACACCACCGCCCATATCGCCTACGGCAACTTCCTCCAAAATGTCGTCAATTTCCTGCTCATCGCCTTCACCATTTTCATCTTCATCAAAATGTTTAATAAGTTCAATCGCAAACAAGACGCCGAGCAAGCTACCGCCGAGAAATCCGCTGAGAAAAAGTAGCTCTTCCCTATTCCGCAATTCTCTCTCGCTGACAAATCAACATCATCACAAACCCCGCAATATACATCGTTTCGTAAATCAAAAGATACGACAAAAACCACTTTCCTTTTGTCAAATAACCAATCAAACAAATCACTCCGTACACAAAATAAATCCCTGCCGCCAGCCTCGCCTTCTCACTCCCCACACTTTTCCATACCAACATTCCCGCTACCATCAGCATCATCAGAAACATCGCCCGCGAACACAACTCATGCAACACGCTAATCGTACTTCTCTGTCCGTTCACATCAAAATACCCCACCGGACACATCGACAGCCCAATCAAACTCACTACCATTACCAAACTCATATAATAATATATACGTGGCATTTTCCAAACTCCGCCTAACCGCCACAAACATTTTAGTAGCACTCCTGCCATCACGAAATTCCCCAGCGCAAAAATTACCGCACTCCAAGTCTCGTACCCCACATATCGACTAATCGACGTCTCCGTGTGCCAACCGTGTCCATAACAAGTTGCATTTATCGCCACCGCTAGGCTCGCCGTCACCAAAAACACCGCCAAACCCAACACCAGCCACAACTTTCGCAGTAGCTCTACTTTTTGTTCTTCAGTTTGCATTTTGTTCTGCTTCTTCTTTCGTCAAATTATAACTTAATCGCACCAAATCTTCCAATTCCGATTCTTCCAACTGCCCGCTCGGCACAATCTCGATTCCGCCTCTACCAAAATATCGACTTTCCATCACCGTCTCGTATTTTTCTCGCAATACTTTCGCTAATTTCTGGTCACAACGCACCTCTAGCGTCTTTGGCCGCATCACCACGAACATTTTTCCATTCGGCACACTATATAATACATCTTCCCCTCGTTTTTCCGTTGCATATTCTCCAATCCCCGTCACTTCTTCAACTCTCATTTGCCTCCTAACTGCTTCACATACCATTTCAGCTCTTCAATACTGCCGTTAATATCGTCCAAAGCTCGATGCAAATCTCGTTTCACAAACTTCTTCCCCAGCGCCCCCTCAAAATACACTTTCCACGCACTCACGTCCAACATTCGATAATGCAATCTCTGCGCCAACTCTGGCCATTCTCGGTCAATAAACTTCCGGTCTTGGTGAATCGAATTCCCCGCCAAAATCACTTCCGTACCGTACCAGTGGTTCACAAACTCCAACAGTTCTTGCTCCACTTCTTTTGCACTTTTACCCGTGCTGTTTTGTTTTATCAATTCCGCCTTCGAATCCGCATTCTTTTCCCAGAATTCCCCCACCATCCGCTCTTCCATCAACTTTTGTGGCACTTTTACCACCGCCGTCATTTCCGCCAGCGGTTTCAAATCCCACGCCGTCGCAATCGCCGCCACTTCCAGAATCCGGTCTTTCGCCGGGTCTAGACCCGTCATTTCCAAATCAATCCACAATAACTTCGCTTTTTTCATTTTCACCTACATCTGTTCTGGCACTTCTATGCCCAAAATTTCTTCCAAACCATGTCGCATCACTTTTGCATATGCTTGCACTGTCTGCCTTAGCTCTACTTCACAAGCATTCCCTGCCACCTTCACGTGTTCATAAAAACGTGAGAACTCTTGTGCCAATTCATACAAATATGTACAAACTTTATATGGCGCTTTTTCTCGCACTGCTTCTTGCAAAACTTCACGATACTGAATAATTTTCTTATTCAGTGCTTTCGTATACTTTTTCTCTTCCTCACTTAATTTACCACCACTAGCTTCTTGGCTACACTTTTGCAAAATCTTTTGCGCCCGCACCGTCGCATACAACAAATACACACCCGAATTCCCCGTCATCGATACCGACTCTTGCGGATCAAACACAATATCTCCGCCCATTTTATATTTCAAAAACGCATACTTAATCGCCGCCAGCACAATCTTATTCTGATTGTCATCTTTTGAAGTTATCTCCAATGAAATACAAGAATGACTCTCAGCTGTCTCGTTCGATTGCTTAGAATGGGTAGAGTTCAACGAAACCATTTCTCGCCCATTACAACTCTTCTCAACTGCCTCGTTCGATTGCTTAGAATGGCTATTATTCGAGGAAACAGGAGTAGCGGAAGAAGCGGTATTTAACATACCGCGACTGAGCAACGCGTCTTCTGAACCGCCGAGGATAGCGAACGAAGAAGAAGCTTGCTTTTTCTTCTGAGCGACGCAAGCGGCCGAATTTTGCGAAGCAAAATTGGACGAAGAAGAATAGCCATTATCAGCAATCCTATTCGTAACAGCATCAACCTTCAACTGGTCGGAGACCAGTTGAAGAACGTCTACTGCTCTAAGAAAGTTCCCCTTCCTCGACGACATCTTTACATTTCCCGGTAGCTTCACTAGTCCATGCGTCAAATGACTGGTTCGCTCCACCAGCTGCGGCGCATATTCCGACACACTCGCTAGCACCACTTTCATGTAATCACTCTGCTCATTACCAGTCACCACAATCGACTCATCAAAGTGCCAATCATCCCACTTCGTAAACAGCAATCCTACATCTTTCGTTTCATAAGTTGGCACTCCCTGCGTATTGATAAATACTCGCGTGTGCAACCCCACTTTTTCCCCGTGATAAACAATCGCACCTTCGCTTTCTTCATAAGTCGTACCAGTATGCGCACGCACCTCGCGCACCCCTCGATCTGCCACCGCAGATTCCGGATAATATTTATCAAACTTCACCCCAATCCGTTGATAAAACTTCTCAAAATACTCATAACTTAGCTCCCGCCCTCGCCAATAAAACTGCGCTAACACACTATCATGCAAATCTTCAGCATTAATCCGATAAATCTCTTTATTGAGTTTCGTAATCTCTGCCTTTGCCGCTTCATCTTCTTCGTACGCACGCGTCCCCTCCACATAGCACCGCGCAATATCTTCAATTGTCAATTCCTGCAAACGCTTCTGCCAATCTTCCGACTGCCCATTCTTTTCACTTCCCCTCTCTACGCACTCATTTACAACCGTCCCATCCGATTGCTTAGAATGGCTATTATTCAAAGAAACAAATCCACGTTCATTATACCCATCCTCAAAAGAAGTATTTTTTGATGAAATACAAGAAAGATTTCCAACTGCCCCGTTCGATTGCTGAGAATGGGCAGAGTTCAACGAAACCATTTCTCGCCCATTACAACTCTTCTCAACTGCCTCGTTCGATTGCTTAGAATGGCTATTATTCGAGGAAACAGGAGTAGCGGAAGAAGCGGTATTTAACATACCGCGACTGAGCAACGCGTCTTCTGAACCGCCGAGGATAGCGAACGAAGAAGAAGCTTGCTTTTTCTTCTGAGCGACGCAAGCGGCCGAATTTTGCGAAGCAAAATTGGACGAAGAAGAATAGCCATTATCAGCAATCCTATTCGTGCGCAGAAGACTATATAGTGTTTTGGCCACATGTAGTCCTACATCCCCCCCAAAATTCGCCCGCACTACTTTCGCTCCTGCAAACTGGCACAATCTAGAAATACTATCACCCACCACCGACGTATACAAATGCCCTACATGCAGCACCTTAAACGGATTCGGATCAGAAAACTCCGCCACAATCGTCTTCCCCACATATTCCTTCCAAGCAATGTTTCGCTCAAAATCCTGCGCCCAATCCGCAATTTGTCGGCTTACTTCCTTATCATTCACCACGAAATTCAAAAACCCTGGCGCCGCAATTTCTACCACCACATCCGTCCCCGCTTCTTGCCACTTCGCCTTAATCAGCTCCGCAATCACCATCGGTGCTTTATGCACCAATTTCGCTAATTGCATCGCTATATTAGAAGCATAATCCGCTCCTGTATTTTCTGGCGCCGGTGTCACCGCTACATCAGTTTTTACATCAAATAATTCCGCTACAATTCGCTCAAGTTTCTTTTGAATTTCGTTCATCATCTTACTTCCCCACAAACCTTATCTCAACCGCCCCCACCCCTGATTCAATTTCTACATTATTCTCGCCATTACCGCGTACCGTGCCGTCACCCAGTTTCTCTCCCCCTAGGCTCACCGCACCAATCCCCTTATCAATCATCAATTTATAATCTTCCTCTGCCCCCACCAAATCCAAATCTAGCTTCCCCACCCCCGCCTCAATTTTATTCCGCCCCGTCAGCTGCGCGCGCACCTCGTTTTTACCTACGCCCAGCTTCACCTCAGCATTGTGCAACTTCGCCTCTTTAATTTCCAGTTTTCCAGCTCCGCCATTCACTTTCGCGCTGCTACTTACTGTCAACTTCTCAAACTGCGTCGTCCCCGCTCCCAGCTGCAAATCCAAACTCTTCGTCTCTAGTTCTTCCACCTGCAAAGTTCCCGCTCCCACCGAGATTCGCACATCGTCAAACTTCACCCCCTCGCGCACATACACCACTAATCCGGCAACTCCACCCCAGCCAAACACACCGTGGCTCTTCTCTACCACGTTCAAACAACCGCCGTCCTCACTCGTCCACGTCGCAATATGGTCATTATTCGTCTCCACACGCACTCGCTCCCCATCCTGCACCGTCTGGAACTTCACTTCCGTCGCTTTCACATTAATATCTAACTTCGTCAAAGCTACATCTTCATATTCAGTTTTCGTCCAAGAATCATCCGGCTGCGTCTCCCATCCCCAATCATCCGTCGTCAACGCCCCTAAGAACGTCACACCCCCCACCACCGCGCCAAAAATCGACACGATGATCACTACCGCCAGTGCAATCGCAAACGCTTTAATCAGATGCTGCGCCGCTCTCATCGAATCTCCACGCTACCAAACACGCAGCTTGCCTCGATGTACAAAACTTTACCTTTGTTATTCACCTTCGACTCTACTTTCTTATCGTCATTCGCACGCGTTTTGCGTTCTTTATCTTTACGCTTGTCTGACACGCCCCCAAAAATCGACGACGACGCCACTTCTACTTTCACATCTTCCGGCACATAAATCATCACCCCACCAAACACACTACTCGCCTTCACAATCGCTTCATTCTCAATTTCCGCCCCCCGCAAATCCAAATCCGCCCCGCCAAACACTGCATCAATCTTACAACCTGTGAATTTCTTCCCTGCGTAGTTGATATCTTGATCCCCAAAAGTCGACCAGTACTCCTCAGCATCAACTTCATCGTCATCGTCATCTTCATCTTCTTCCACGACTTCCGCCTCTACAATATGCTTAGTCTTCCGCTCCGCCGCCTGGCGCTTCCGCGCTTTGCTAATCTTATCTGCCACTTCTCCATCCGTATTACTGTGCGCAATCACCGCCAACCCCGCAATCACCAAAATCGCCGGCAACAGCAACTTCCATAACACACTAAACGACATCACCCCGAGCGAACTCAACAAGAAACACACCCCAATCACCAGCCCCACTAGCGGCCCGCCTTTATGCTCATCCGTAATCAACGCAATCGCACACGGCACAATAATAAACAGTGTCCACCACCCCGGGAAGAAAACGTCAATCTTCGCAATCCCCAGCGCATTAATCCCCAAAATCACGCCTAATGCTACTAAGACCAACCCCCACAGCCAGCCGCTCGCTTTCTTCATCCAACTCTCCTTATCTAATTTACTAACCTTATCATACCACAAACCACCCCCGTCCACAAGCCTTCCGCCGCTTCTCTAACTTTTCTTTAAGCTCTCTTGACAAAACGCTTACGCTGTGCTACACTAAAACCAATCCCTCGCCTCGGCTGGGACAGGGTTTTTGTTGTATTCACCCCTCACTAATCACCCTACTTTCTCTGTTTCATCGCCTTCACAAACTCTAAGAATAGCGGATGCGCATTCAGCGGTCGTGACCGAAACTCCGGATGCGCTTGCGTCGCCACAAAGAAATCACACGCCGGCGCCTCTACAAACTCCACCAACTTCCCATCTGGCGACGTCCCCGACACTACCAACCCACCTTTCTCAATCTCCGGCAAAAACTTCTGATTCACTTCATAACGATGCCGATGTCGCTCTACCACTTTTTCTGCTCCGTAGGCCTTCGCCGCTTTGCTCCCCTTCACCAGCTTCGCCGGGTAATCTCCCAGCCGCATCGTCCCCCCAGTTTCTTGCTTCCCCTCTTGTCCCTCCATAATATAAATGACATTATTGCCATCTTTCTCCGTCGCCCCAAACTCTTCCGAACTTGCCTGCTCTATACCACCTCGCCGCGCTGCCGCCACGCATGCCATCTGCATTCCCAAGCACAACCCCAGATACGGTATATTATGTTCCAGCGCATAATCCGCCGCCGCAATCTTCCCCTCTACGCCCCGCGTTCCAAAACCGCCTGGCACCACAATCCCATCCACGCCTTCTAGCTCCTTCCAAGCCTCCTGCGCTTGCTCAGCATCATCTAAAGACTTAGTACTTTTCGATGAAGTCGTCTTTGACGTACCACGACCGCGCAATGCCTCCGCCGACACAGAACCCTGCTCATTATCAGACAGGTCTTCCGCATTAATCCACTTAATCTCTATATTAACCTTATTCCACGCCGCCGCCGCTCTCAGCGCCTCCGTCACGCAGATATATGCATCATCATTCCCCACATATTTCGCTACCAAACCTACTCGCACCGTCTTCGCCCAATTTTTACCCCTCAACCGCGAGAACTCTTCCCATCGCGACATATCTGGCGCTTTCTTCGCCCCCGTAAACTCATCCAAAATTTCTATCACCCCCGATTTCAGCACGTTAAACGGCACGTCATACACCGATTCAATATCTGGTAAATTCAACACCGCTCGCCCCTCAATTCCCGAAAACGCTGCAATTTTCTCGCAAATCGACCTCGGCGCCGGCCGTTCCGTCCGACACACTACTACATCTGGAATAATCCCAAACCCTCTGAGGTCTTTCAGCGCATTCTGTGCCGGCTTCGTCTTCAGCTCCTTCGACGTGTTAATCCACGGCACATACACCACATGTACATACAAACAGTTCCGCCGCCCCACGCGATTCGCAAACAACCGAATCGCCTCCACAAAACTCAGCCCCTCGTAATCCCCCACCGTGCCACCCAGCTCCACGATATGAATCTCGCTCCCCTCGCTCGCCTGTTCAATCTTCTCTTGCACCAAATTCGTAAAATGCGGCACCATCTGCACCGTCTTCCCATGAAATCCACCGTTTCGCTCTTTATCAATCAACTCTCGGTACAGCGCTCCCGACAACACACTCGACAACTTATTCGTCTCAAAGTCCAAAAATCTCTCGTAATGCCCCAAATCCAAATCAGTTTCTTTCCCGTCCGCCGTCACGAAGCACTCGCCGTGCTCCACCGGATTCAACAAGCCCGCATCCACATTGAGATACGGGTCGCACTTCTGAATCGAAACTTTATAGCCTTGCGCCTTCAAAATCGCCCCAATCGACGCCGCCGTAATTCCTTTTCCCACCCCCGACAACACTCCGCCTGTCACAAAAATATACTTACACTTTTTCTCAGTTTTTTTATTTTTCACCATTGGGCACCTCCTACTTAAATTCACCTTTTGCCCACACTACTTTACCTTTATTTTAGCATAAAAATCTTTCTCTTCCACCCTTTTTCCCACTTTTTCTCATCAATCTCCATTTCTCACAAAAATGTAATTATTTTGTCACCTTTCTCACACGACAAATCGCTTCATCATTCCTATAATTAGCTCCAGGAGGATTTATGAATAAAATCATTAGCAAAATCTTAATCATCATTGTCATTATCGCCGCCGTCATTGGCTCCACCATCGGCCTTTATCATCTCGAAAACTATGAAGAATATTTTTACGTCCAAATCGACAATACCAAAATCTCCCCCATCCGCAGCTCCGACGAAATGCGTTTCGAATACCAACTCCCCGGCTACAATAACAACGGCCAATCCAAAACCATCACCTTCAAAACCTCTCGCGAACTCCGTAATCAAGCTTATCTCAAAGTCCTACTCAAAGTCACCGGCGTCAACCGTTGGGAAGAAGTCCAACCCGACGGCATCCCCGCCGCCGCTCGCGCCAAACTCATCCACTAAACTTCTCATCTAACCTTACCTTCTTTCCCCAATTCCCCTCCACGACTCATATGTCGTCAAACCCCTTCACTTCACTCATGTTACACAACCATATTTGACGACATCAGTATCGTCGAATATCAAACCCACAAAAATCTCTTCTAAAGCATGTTTAGTTGTCACCCCTTAACAACACGCTTTTGGATTCGTTATGCGCCCGGTGCGTAGCACAACGGCGCGCATCCAAGAGAATCCTGGTTTTCTTTAGAAAACCTAGAGAGAATCTTTCAGATTCTCTCTAACTCGCTTCACGCACAAATTAAAAAACACGCCTTGCGTGTTATTTTAATTTGGCGGAAGCGAGAGGATTCGAACCTCCGGAACGGTTACCCGCTCACACGCTTTCCAAGCGTGCTCCTTAAACCACTCGGACACACTTCCACACACCAGTATTATAGCACAGTTCTCCTTGCCTGAGAACCCAAACTTCCCCAAACGTGCTATAATGTTCTAATCAGCACATTAGAAAAGAGGTTAAACTATGGGTTCAAATTACAAACTGCCCTCCTGGCAAACTCCCAAAGGTGCCTTTTCCATGAAACGTCGGCACAAAAAGCGCAAGCAACTTGCCCAACCGCCCACAAGCACTCTTTCCCTTCCGCCCAAAAAGCCCAAACTCTAACCCCCTCCCCGCTCTCCGTAGCGGGGTTTTCTCTTTTTTAACCATTTTAAACTAATCCCCTTCCTCTCCCACCAATTAGCTAGTAGGTGTAGTAATACAACGGAGGGTGAAACCATCATAACGATTGCTACTATTATTGACAGTTATATTGTTAGAGCTAACCAATAAATAAAAGGCTGTATTCGGTCCGTAAAGCGAAGACGACCACCATCCTCCATAAGAATCTTCAATACCAATTATTCCGTCGCGTACCAATCCAGTATATTTAAAGTTGTATGGCAGATTTTGTATTTTCACAAGCCCAGGATTTTGAGCATAATTAAGTAGATATTGGAATTGACTATTTACATTTCCCGTTGGCAATTTCCAACCTTCTTGCGTTAATTAAACTACTTTTCTAAAATTTAACAGAGGTAGATTAGAGTTGAACTTGTAAAGGCTACACAAGTTCGAATGCGACTAATCTAGACCCCGTTAGTGGGATTAGTAGAAGTAGTTACAATATTTCTCCCTACGCTCCCTTTGCGAAGAATGTCCCAGTACGAAGAAGAACCGTCCAGTCGTAGGAGACGAGCAAAGAATAAACTTGTTTATTCTTTCAAGACAACGCCCGACTGACAGCAAAGTTAATTTGCGTCGCAGCGGACTGAGTCGTACTTAAAGTACGGTGAAGGAACAGCTGCAGGTTCTGACGAAGTAATAGGGCGTTATTCGCAAAGGCTCTTCTAACAAATATTACTATAGCAAAAAGACCGTGATGTTTGGTTCTCACTCTCTCTCACGGCCTTTTAGTTTGCGTCTTGCTACGTCAGCTTTGTGAAATCCATCGGCAAGTTTTGTAAATTAAACTTTTCAAACGGAAACACAAATGCTCTGGCGCACAGCAGCTTAAACAATCCTGTCAATTCCGCACGCCCCAGCCGGTCAATCCTCGGCAAACTATGCATATACATAATCTCCGAAATCGGCCCCTCATCGCGCCCTTCGCTTTGGAAATAATCCCGAATTTCTTGATGCGTCCGCTTATCTACCGGCAGTTTCTTCCCGAACACTTCTATCAGAAACTCGTTCTCATTCCCTCCGCGGCTCAACATTCCCACGCCATTACGCACGCAGTATTGAGCGAAAAACACCAGCTCCACCGCGTCCAGCATCTTTACCAGCTTCGACGGGTACGACATCTTCGCTTCATAGGTCACAAACTTTTCCTGCATATAGCTTAAGCATACCATCCCGCTATATTGCCGTTTCACACTCGCTTGTTCCGCCATGTCTTTCATTTCGCGCGTAATCCCGTCCACATCCGTCGCCGCATCGCCCGTCAGCGCTTCTGCGTTATCGTGATTAATCGCAATCGACTCAAGCGTTTCCACCGGAATCATTTTATCTGGAAAAATATCTAAAAACTCCAGATATAACGGCCCGATTATTTGCGCCATCGTAAAAGCATGCCCAGCCACCGTTTGGCTTATCATCGGCCAAACCGGGTCCGCCGCCGGAAAAGCGTAGCGCGAAACAATCGCGCGTAACGACTGCAGACGTATCTTAATTGCATAAAGTCTGCAAATCGAATCCGCTTTTTGTTCCAACGTAGCACCAGACAACAAACCATCATAATTAAGGTCCAATCTTGTCACCCCCTTAGAAGATATTAGTATTGTAGCATACCTACATCTTCTCGCCAAGCTATACCACTTAATTTAAGCCGTATCTTTCTTCACTACTTTCTTCGTCACGTCAAACTTCTCCATATATTTTCCCAGCATCAACCTCGTCTGCGCATAAAACGCCGCTGCACTCTGATACACAATCGCCACTACCGGCATCAACACCCACTGCACTACCATCCCCAGCGACCGTTTCTTTTTATATCGCTCCGGCCGCTTCGGCAACATCTGCATCGAAATTATCACCGTAATAATTGTACCAATCATCGCGATCGTCTGAATCCACCCTACCACATTTGGCAAATTAAACGCCATCGCCCCTCGCGACCCCAGATTCATCAGCATCGGCACCCAACCCCCAAACGCCACAATCGGTGCCATAATTGCCAGCGTTACATGTCCGTCTAATAATCGCATAAACTTCGGGAACAAACTCCAAAACGGAATCTTTCGCTCTTTCGAGAACAAATACGACCCCACAAACGCCACGTCGCTCGCCCCATAATCCCAGCGCCGGAGCTGCACAAACTGCGCCTTCAGCGTCTCCTTCAAAGTCTCCGACATCACCGCATCCTGATACATCGGCACCCGAATCGGCACTACCGCATATTTCCCTTCAAAATAGAACAGTGACCGCCAATATTGATGCCCATCTTCTACAATCGTACGTTTACTCCAAAATCCCATTCCCATCAGCGCCGCCAACGGTTGCGAATGCGAAGCAAAATTCCTCAATAGGTGCGGTCGCATTGTGCTAATAATATTAAAAAACGAATTAGAGATCGCAATAATCCGCATCGGCGCCGCCGCATCCCAAATATTATTCATAAACAGAGAAATCGGCTGATAACTATAATGCTGACGGTCTGGTCGTACCAAAAACTCATACGCCACATAGTCCAAATATTTCTCACTCATCCGGTTATCACTATCAAGCGACGTTACAATCACATTTTCCGCTGGAATCCGATATTTCTCCACATATTCCGCCAGCTTCTCCCCTGCGTAAGTCAAATTCGGTCCCTTTCCTATAACCTCGTTCCTCAAATTACTCGGATGTTTCACCAACATAAACTTCCCGAACGTTCCCCTAAATTGCCGCTTCAGCTCCTGCGCATTCTGCTCCATCGTCTCCCCACCCCGCTCTTCATATGCTAAGACGAAAATAATCCGTTCATTCGGGAACGTCGTATCACGCACCGCCTCCACCGACGGCACTAACGTTTCCAGCCCCTCATTGTACGCCGTCATAATCACCGCATGATATACATTTTGCGGCTTCGGTTCACTCTTCCCCTCCACTGCCGAAAGTAATCTCAAATTCTGCACATGTTCCGCAAACTCATAACTCTCCTCCCGCCGGTCTCGCAACTTCTCGTACGTCGCATGTGGGTCTGCCAAATCCTCCAAACGCCGTGCCCAATCCACCCTTTCTGCTCGTTTCATCACTTTATAGCCCTGTATCGTCCGAAATGCCACCGCCGCTGCTTTTACTAAAGTCGTCGCAATAATAATCAACAAATACACCGCCCCCAAAAACGGACTAATCCACGACAGCACAAACAACAAAATCACCGCCGCATAGCTCAACATTCCCGGCAAAATTTCCAAACACCGATATAATCGCGTCCGTTTACCCAGCGGAATCTCAATTTTACTCATTCAATCTAATCTTTTCTGTCCACCTAATAGGCTCTCAATCGCGCTTTCTTTCATCTAAAACCGCTCCGATTTTTCACCTATGCTTCGCCTGCCATGCCAACTTCCAGCACTAGCAGCACTTACTAAGACTATAACTTACCTCCTCACCCTTGTCAACTCCCACCACACCCCAAAATCCTTGCTCTTCCCTCTCCCACCAATTAGCTAGTAGGAGTTTATAGTAATACAACGAAGGAGTGAGTCGTGTGGTACTATAAGAGCCTTGTTCTAATAGTAACCTATTACTTCGTCAAAGGCTTTTCTGCGCAGATACCCCTTTTACCACTCGCCTAGCAGACGAAGAATCACCACCGCCGTCCCCCCCACCAGCAACATCGTCGCCACCGCCATCACCATTGCCGCATCTTTACCATACTTCCGGTAAACTCGCAAAATTAACAAATTATGTACAAACCCATAAATCACCGCCAAAATTGGAAACGCTAGCATATTCAGCCAACTATCACGCCGATAACCGCCGCTAATCCCCGCAATTTCACCGTACACATCTCCATAACCCACAATCACTACCGTGCTCTGCGGCCTCAGCGTCATCAAAGAAAACACCAACAAAATCACACTCAGCACCGCCAGCGTAATCATCATCGCCATCAAACCTTTTTGTTTGCGACAAATCTCTCGCCACGTTGCCCCCAGCTCTAGCGCATCCCCCTTATCATCTTTTGCTTTTGTCTTCGCCATTTTCCTAATTATAACTCAATCCCCCCATCCTCACAAGCGCCCTACCGCCTTCGCCTCGCCCGTCGTGCCATTTTTCGTCGCACCCAGCAAAACGCCACAATGCCAAGCGTATAAATCACCAGATTACGCACCGAAATCACAATCAAATCCTTCTCCACGCTCGGACATCCCGACCCTTTGCTCGGGTCTTCCGGATGCACCCCCGGGTAATTCTCGTAACAATCCCGTTCCTCAAACCACTTAAACGCATGGAAGCTCGCACAGAGCAGCCCCACCGTCACTGCACCAATCAGCACATACCAAAGCTCCGCCGGCACTTTTTTCTTCGCGAGGAGTATCGCCGCCGCCGTCACGCACATCACCACGCTCACCGCTAGCATCAGCGTCAACACCCATTCATACGGCATCAACGCCTCAATTCTACCGCCTACAAATCCGTCATTGTCCCATGTCCATACTCGTATCGGGTCCAGCATAAACATCGCATACAAACCCACAATCGCCACCAAAATCAACACCACCGCTCCCGTAATCTGCCAACCGCGCCTAATTTCCTTCTCTGGCAACCTCAACGGCTCACAAACCGCAAACTTCCCCAATTTCAGTTCTTCTACCGTGCGCAAGCTCGCCCTGCCCCGCCCCACATTTTCTCGCTTTACTGGCCGCCCCGGCTTCCTTCCTGGTTCTTTTTCCATTTTCGCTTCACTCGCACTCCGCGCCATGCCTACCCTTTTCTTATTCTTCCTTCTAGTATAGCATACATTTTTCGCTCTTTCTTCTAGTTTTTCTTTTTCCCAAAAACCAGCTTACAAGACCCCAAAAACATTCCCTACCTCGGGGATTACCTCTAGTTTAGCACAACATAAGCATTTTGTCAAGATTATTTTTACATCCTCACCCCTCAAGTGCAACATTACCGAGATAAAAAAAGAGACATACT
>CAYODP010000014.1:0-19103 GCA_964402815.1 uncultured Candidatus Saccharibacteria bacterium
ATCTAACACCCTCGGATGTCGTTTTTAGCAACGCAAATAAATAAAAACGACACCGTAAGGGTGTTGAAGAATCCATATACTTGCAAGCTTATGGCTCGAAGATAGAACTCGACCTTGCGGTGCCGTTTAACTTCTTCGATGCCATAATGCTTCAACAAAAAGCACTTGCATTAACGTATATCAATTCTTCAACAACTTCATTATATCGAACTTTTTCGCTTTCCGCAACCCACTCGTATTAGATCATAAATAATTTCACCCAAAAATCCTCTCTTGGTTAGTAAGAACATTACCATTTTGCACTAGATGTTTAACAACTTTTTGCTATCACATAGGCTTTAACCAAATCTTTTTTGTAGAAAGAAACACCTCAGAATATAGATTTACCTTTTCTGAAGCTGGTTACTTTTATATAACTATTTCCCCACTACCGTATAGGTCTTAACTAAATCTTTTTCTCAATTAAGTTTTTTGTAGCCACTTCTACTAATCCCACTATAAGGTGGTCGTTTTATAAGGCTGAGCCGGGGCGAACTGTGTAGGAGACGAGCGAAAAGAAAGTTTTACTTTCTTTTCCGAGACGACGCCCACAGAGAGGTTCGAAGAACCGAAATCTCGTGATAAAGCATCGGAAATAAATAGACTTAGCTTGAGATGATGAGAGGCTCACCTAGACCCCGTTAGTGGGATTAGTAGAAGTGGTATTAATTACTAACCATCCCAAAATTACAGTATATAAAGTCATTAGTCCAATACGTCTTCTAAGAGAAGATTTTATTAAACAGCAACATCACAACCAAGGTTGAGCTAGAAGTAATCTTAGTCATCAATCATCCAGAATCGCACAAAAATTGGTCAGGGCTACCAGACTTGAACTGGCGACCTCACGCCCCCCAGGCGTGCGCGCTACCAACTGCGCCAAGCCCTGACGCTACCCCTATTTTACCACGTCTTTTCATCTTCGCAAACCTTTCGCAAAACTTTTGTCCTGTGTTATAATACTTATTAGCTCTATGAACAACCATAAACAAAAATCCTACCCCGGACTTACTGATACTGAAGTCATCGCCTCCCGCGAGAAGTATGGTTCCAACGAGCTTGAGCACAAGCGCAAGCCTAACATTTTCCAAAAAATCGCTCAAGTTCTGACCGAACCGATGTTTTTGTTGCTATTAGCAACCGCGAGTATTTATTTCATTCTTGGTGAAATTACCGATGGCTTAATTATGCTCGGTTTTGTCCTGTTTATCAGCGGCATCGAGTTTTTCCAAGAGCGCCGCACTGATAAAGCGCTCGAAGCTCTTAACACTCTCTCCGCTCTCAATATTCACGCTATTCGCAATGGTAAACCAGTTGTTCTCGACAGTAAGGATTTAGTTGTCGGCGATATCGTCTTACTGGAGGAAGGCGACAAAATTCCTGCCGATGGCGTTATTCTTGAGCTGCAGGGTTTAGGCGTCAACGAATCCGCTCTCACTGGCGAATCGGCCGTGGTTTATAAAAAGCTAGAAGATGATTCTCGTGAACGTTTCCGTCTTAATCATTGTTACGCTGGGTGCGATGTCACGAACGGCACGGCTGTGATTAAAATCACCGCCGTGGGCGTTAATACCGAATATGGCAAAATCGGCAACGCACTCCAATCTATCAAACCTTCCAAGACTCCTCTTGAGAAACAAATTCGGAAACTTATTGTCATTTGTACAATCATCAGTCTCAGTTTTTGTCTAGTTGTTATAATCGTCAATTTCTTCTATAATAGTGAACTCGACCTCAAGAATCGTATTATTCAGTCTATTCTTTCTGGCATCACGATGGCTATGGCTACTATTCCCGAAGAAATCCCGGTCGTTTTGACTGTCTTTTTAGCTATGGGTGCCTGGAAGCTTGCCAAACATAACGCCCTAACTCGGAATATGAAAGCTGTCGAGACGCTTGGCGCCGTTACTGCCCTCTGTACTGACAAGACCGGCACCCTTACTCAGAATAAAATGACCGTCCAAGATACTTTTACCCATGATTCAGACTTTGCGCGCATTTCTGCGCTCGCTTGCCCTGCTCATCCTTACGACCCTATGGAACTGGCCATTCAAGAATACGCTTTTAGTCATCACGTTAGTCAATCTATTTATACTCATCGCCTTGTCCATCAGTACGTTTTTAATAACGAAGACAAAATGATGGGTCAAGTTTGGCAACTAGACGATGAGCAGATTTTATGCGTTAAAGGTGCCTACGAAAATGTCTTGCCACTTTGCCGTCTTAGCCAGACCGAGCATCATCAAATTGTCGCTCAAGCCAATCAATTTTCTCATCTCGGTTATCGTGTGCTCGCAGTTGCTAAGCGCACTCATCTTACCAAAATTCCCGCCAAGCTAGAAAATAATCACCTTACTTTTGTCGGTCTTATCGCTCTGGTTGACCCTCCGCGCGTGGGCGTGAAGGCTGCGATTGAATCTTGTCATGACGCTGGCGTGCGCATCGTCATGATTACTGGCGATAACGGCGCTACTGCTACTGGCATTGCGCATCAAATCGGGCTTCGTCATAGTTCTGAAGTTATCACTGGCGCCGAACTCGAATGCATGAGTGACGCAGAGCTTGAGCAGCGCGTCCAAACTACCAACATTTTCGCACGCGTTTACCCCGACCACAAAATGCGCATCGTGAAAGCCTTGCAACACAATCATGAAGTTGTCGCCATGACTGGTGACGGCGTCAATGATGCTCCCGCCCTCAAGAAAGCCGAGATTGGTATCGCCATGGGTCAGCGCGGTACTAATGTTGCCAAAGAAGCTGCCGATTTGATTTTGATGGACGATAACTTTACCACCATTGTCGAAGCTATCGCCAATGGTCGCGTCATTTATGACAATATCAAAAAAGCTATTTCTTATATTCTGATTATTCACATTCCGATTATTCTGGCTTCCTTCATTATTCCGCTCGTCGGTTTGCCGCTTTTGCTTTTACCGATTCACATTGTTTTACTCGAACTCATTATCGACCCCACTTCTTCTATTATTTTCCAACGCCTCAAAGCTGACCGTGATGTCATGCACCAGCCTCCCCGCCCGCTCAACGAATCGCTACTTAATAAATCTACCGTCATCAAATGTCTTGTGCAAGGTGCAGCGATTTTTGCCGTCGTGTTCGCCAGCTATTTTTATCTTCTCCAAACCGGTTCCGCGCAAATCCTCGCCGCCACTGTCGCCTTTGCCACTTTAGTTTTCTCCAACGTTTTCGTCGTTTACGTTTTACAATCCGAAGATTACGCCATCAAGAACTTCATCGCCGACTTTCACGACCAAGTTATCACGCTTATCAACACGATTATCGTTTTCGTACTGCTACTTTTAATTTATATTCCCGCCCTTAGCCATCTCGTCGGCATGGTTCCACTCACTTTGTTAGAACTACTCAGCGCCATCGGCCTCGCCATCTTAGCTACTTTCATTTTCGACTTGCTCAAAAAACCTCATCACAAAAGTTAACCATCGTCTTGTCCGATACAATACTTCCTTAATATGGAGTGGTTGCAATTTATAAATTGCGTTTTTATGTTATAATAAAGCGCATGAGTGGCTATGTATACATTCTCACCAACCCCAGTTTCAAAGATAACTGGGTTAAAATCGGCAAAAGTTCTCGTCGCGTTGACATACGCTCTAAAGAACTTGATAATACTGCCGTCCCTCTACCCTTCGAAGTTTACGCTACAATGAAAACCGAAAAATACAATGAAGCTGAACGCCAGATTCATAGTATGATTGACCTAGTGAATCCTAGCATGCGTATTCGAAAAGGGCGTGAATTTTTTAACGTTACGCCAGAAACGGCACTGCGCATTTTTAGACAATGTGCACTTACGCTGGACGACGCCGAGATTACAGTAGTAGACACGCAAGAGGAATCCTCCAAGGCAGCAGCTTTTACCGCGCCTGCGTCCAGTCTATCTAAGATTTCTCCTAGCCAAAAGTCCGCAAGATTAACTTTTGCCATGCTCGGCATTCCTATTGGTTCAAAATTAGTCTTTTCTGAAGATTCTAATATTACAGCTCGTACCACCGATGTCATTAATACAGTTATGCTTGACGATGGCACGCAAACCACGCTTTCTGGAGCTGTTGTTATTGTTAAACGCCGTCTGGGTACTGCAACTCCTTCCGAAGCCTACCAGGGAGGAAATTATTGGCTTTATCATGGCGAACGGCTGACCGATATTCGTTATCGCCTTGAAGCGCAAGGCTAGTATATTCCATTATTCTTTCTGCATGATATATGATATGTGCCACAACACGACAGTAAATTATTCTCTCCTATCTGAACTGACGAATCAAGGCTGTTTAAACAATACTAGACGTTGCATAGTCCAATTACGCAAAAACTCGTATCACGTCAATTTAGTTCTGCTTGTGCTAAATCCATTAGTTTGTCCGCAATATTAATACTACAAGCATGACGCATTTTATGTAGCTCCTTCAAGTCTACCCATCGAGCTAGCTTGGCATATTCGCGCTCATCTGCGTCAAAGCCTGCATCTGATAACTGACCGTCCGTGATTTTAACCAGATAGAAAACCATAATCGAGTGATAATCGGCATTTCGTTTCTCATGATGGAACAAACTCGTTTCCACATCTAACAGTTTTATCGGCTCTACTTCAAAACCAGTTTCTTCTTTAAACTCACGCTTAAGCGTCTGGATTGTATCTTCGCCTAGTTTAAAAGTTCCACCCGGCCAGTCGTAACCATCAAATTGTGGCGAAATTAATGCCATACCATCTTTTATCGCAATACCATAAACATGAATAGAAACTAGCAAATCTTCTGTTTTAGCGCTGTGCTTATTACCGTAATAATCTGTTGTCGTAACAAAACTCATACTCATATTGTAACAGTATTTAGCTATTATACAAAACTAAGTGCATTTCTCGTTTTCCAATAAAAACTTATTGATAAACGATAAATATCGGCCTATAATGAAGTTAATTTTAACGAAAGGATTTAATGTCTCAAAAGTCCACTTGCAGTTTCCTCTCTAAAAGAACAGAGTTGAGTCACAACCTGTAATTAATATTAAGCTAGACATTTTGCAATGCGTTTTTCAAATTTTGCGAAACGCTTGCACTAAGTTTTAAGCCGATTTTGCTAACTCTAAAAGTGCTTTTGCTAAAATGCAAAAGTTTGTTTTTGCTTGTGTTTGTAGTTTTGGAAAAATTTGCTATACACTGAGGCGTAACGGAGTTTTGTGTTTTTATTATGCCATAATTACGCCCGTTAAGTATATTGTGAGTTTATTTGAAAAAGGAGCAAGGATGCAGCCAATATCTAGCAAAACTATCAAGCCACGCCGTCGCAAGAACATACCTAAAGAAAACTGGCAAGAATTAAAAATGAGACATTTTATCCGCAAGCAACTCATCGCCAAGAATGGTGCAGTTTGTGCAATATGTGGTCAACCGATTACAGACATGAAAGACTGTACTATTGACCATATCATTCCGTTATCGCACGGTGGCTTGACGACTTTAGAAAATTGCCAACTTGCACATCGCCAATGTAATATTGCAAAAGGCAATGCATATTCAGATGAATAAATGAAATGCATGGGCGTGTTGAGGAGCTTCATGGTTGTACGACAGTGAGGCCTATTATCTTCCGTGCATTTCACTACGTCGAGGGCGATACTGCTACAGGCCGCATCACCCCAAGTCAAGGCTGCAATCACTCCTGTGTACCGGACTACCTTGCTGGCACAAAGCGGTTCTTGTCCAGCCCATTCCGACCGGATTCCACCAAAAAATCCAAGCAAATGCTTGGCTACCTATGATGGTCGGGGCGACTGGAGTCTTCGATTTGCTTCGCTCATCTCAGCGGCAGAGCGTCGGTTCGGAAAATCTTCAACATGTTTAAGATTTTCACTCACGCTCCTATCGCCTACGAACCACTAAAGCGGTTCACTTCCAGCCTCTAGTAATCCAAGCCAATAAAAATAAGCCCAAATGGACTTCTTTTTATTGATGGTCGGACGTGGTAGGGTCGGCTTTAACAAAGTTTCTAGAGGGAAATGATACAAAATGTAGGTTATAATAATTACTATGAGTAGCTATGCAGATCTCTCTATTAATGGAAAAATAATTCGTACGTATCGTAATGGTATATCTGATGAGCTCCTTGCTGTTTTTAATACAAATGGCATATATGACTTTCAAGGAGAAAAAGGGGTTAACCTAGCTAAGAAATTGGGATTTGATGATTATGCGGAGATGTGCGAAGATGACGACGATGTACACTTAGTTGTACTTTGTCAAAAAGCTGGAGTTTTAAAACGTCGTCTTTCAATTTATGGTTTTGGGCAAAAGACATTTCTAAATCAGCTCCGCTCAAGCATAAATGAAGAAATCGAACGCAAACGTTCTCTTCTAGAACAATATCCAAACCAGTCCTTGGAAGAGAAAATTAAACAGCTAAATGAGATATCCCATAGTATGCGGAATACTAACACCAGCAATCTTGTTTTAAATAAGGATTATCTTTCTTGCGTGGAAAATTATTTAGATGATTGTAACTTGTTGTATGGCTATATATGTAACTGTAGAGATGACCAGGATGTCTTTTTAAACATTAGCGACATAGTTGAAGGCGGCTGGATTGAAACTGACGATTTTGACGAAGGAAGCTATAGTATGCCAAATCCATTGATTATTACTGAAGGGGTAAATGATCTTTACGTCTTAAAGAAATCTTTATCTATTTTGCACCCAGAGTTGGTTGATAATATTAATTTCCTTGACACTTCATTTAAGCCAGAGGGCGGGGCTGGCCCAATCGTAAAAATGATAAAAAGTTTTGCTTCGGCGCATATTTCAAATCGCATCTTAGCCATCCTCGATAACGATAGCGCCGCATCGGAAGCTTTGCTAGGCCTAAAAAAATTTTCACTACCAAAAAATATCCACATAATACAATATCCACCAATCAAGCTGCTTGAAGAATATCCTACGATTGGTCCTCAAGGCGAGAGTATTATGGATGTCAACGGTCTGGCCGGAAGTATAGAAATGTATTTAGGGCGGACCGCGTTGTGTGATGAACATGGCGACCTTGAAAAAATTCAGTGGAAGGGTTTTATATCAAGCGTAAAACGTTACCAAGGGGTGTTAATTAACAAAGAGAAAGTGAATCAGAACTTTAGAAGCCTAATAAAACAGTATTCCAAGAATGATTGTGTTAGAGAGTCGCTTAAATTGGACGATTTAAAGTATGTATGGGATTGCATTATTGATGAACTAGAAACCATAGAATGGGTTCAAGAGCCGCTCGTAGGGGCGTGGGCATAAAATATATCATATGCTAGGTCTAAATTTTCAACCAGAATCGAAGAAGCAAGTAGCACTAAATAAGCAACTACTGTCAGAAAGTTTCCCAACTCAAAATAGTGATATGATGTATAATGTACTCCAATTATATGACGAAGCATATATAGTTGCTCGTGAGTATTTTGCTTTTTATTATATTATGGGAACTGAAACAGTCATAGACTATGTAAACTCTTGTAAAATCGGTTATTCATGGGAATTTCTCAAAAATGCTACATTTGATATGGGCATAAATGCCTTATGCCGTTTTTACAGTAAAACAAGTAGTAAGAATAATAGTAAAAACGAACATATCTTGTGGCAATGCGAACAAGCATTTGGTATTGAAATATCACCACGTGAAGGTGATTTAATTACGGAAATAACCAAACATCGCCATAACAATACCGCACATTGCGGGAACGGCTTTCATACCGATTCTACAAGTATAAAATATGACTCACCGTTAATGGCAATAGAACAACTTAGGCGAGACAGGAACAGGTTTGATAAAGAAAAACTAGATAGCGGTTGTACGATTTATTATGAAACGCTATACGAGTATTTTTACGGTAAGATTCAGAGCATTGTTAAAATCCTAAATAATAGAAAAATGACAATGTTAAGATTGCTCACGAACTTAAAGAATATATAGATAGCGTATTGAATAACGTCGTTTAATCCGTAATTTTCAAATAATAGATTAAATCTTCACTCTTCCAATTATCAAGCACCCACCCATGATATTCTTCCCATAACTTTGCGTATAGTTTACTATATTCTTCGTTTTGTTTTCCGTACCAATATCAGCATTTATGATTGAGCACCATTGAAAGTTCTGTCCCGCTCACCTAGATAATATCTGAGCAGCCTCTCCCTGAGTAATCGGGATAGATTTGATATTCTCAATAGTACTATCTTCTCCAGTCTGTATTACGTGTAGTCGCCCGTCTACTTTATCAGCAGCATACTGTCGCGAATACAAATTTATAGCATAGTTTACATCACTGCCATTAAATTCAAGCTTCTCCATATTAAGCCCCACACCAATATAGTAGACAGTCAGTACAAATTTGTCATCCTGCTCTTCAAAACCCGAGCCATAAATATTTCCATGGTTACTAGCGGCACCATAATTATAAAAGAAAGAGAAGATGCGCAACAAACGCTCAATCATCTCCGGGTCCCGCACGTTAAGATAGGCTACATCATTATAAGAATTCGGAGCTGTTTGTTCTTGAAAGTAGTTAACATAATCACGTTTAAATGAAAACAACGAATTACAATTACCATAATACTCGCGTTCACATATATTAGTCCCCTCAATACGATTTGGTGTCACAATTGCATAATAGTCATATTCCTTAATCTCATAGTCATCTTCCGCTATATCGCCGTTGTGACCTAAAACTTCATACCATTCCTCAGCCATTTGCCGTAAATCATTTATCGTATCATACGAGTATTTTAACGCCACATCACTTAAAACGACATTATTTTCTACTATTATTAAATCCGTTATTTCCTCACCAACATAGTTTTTTGGTGTACTTCCAGTCGTATTTCGCCCAGCTTGTAGAAAAGCAATCGCTTCAGTCTTAGTCATTCGTTTAAACTTCTCTACATCTACTACGTCAGTAGCGTCTAGAGCAATATTCTCAGCAGCGTCTTCCTCGGGACCGTTCGAAATGTTACCAGCTACATCATCAATAGGTTCATTGTTCCCATTATTCTGCATCACTACAGTGCAGACAACGCAGACAATTGCTATTAGTAGAACTACAGCACCGACAATACAAGCAATTAAAGTCGGTCGCTTCGATTTCAATGGCGGCGTCTGCAATGGCGGGTTCTGAACGGGTCGCAAATCTTGGCTAGGGAACGTCGCATTCTGATTTGGCATATTCTGGCCAAGTGGATCTTGATTCGCAAGACTTTGACTCGTATCGCTTGTATTTTCGGGGTTCACTAAACCACTCCTTAGCTAAAATTAACCTTAAACATAAAATCATTATATCATATTCCGTAAAAGTAACTATACTCGGTCTGTCCCCAGTTTAATTAACTAATTTAGGCGATTATGACGAAGAAGATGACGAAATGTATAGGCAAAAAGAAAAGGAGCTAAAAGACCAAATCAAACGTATTAAGGAAGCGCATAGAGAAGTTAAGGAGTTTAACCGAAGTAGGTATGAGATTATCGGTAAAACTCTTAACACCCTCACAAGCCCTAAAGAAAAGTTTGACTTAGCTGAAGACATTGGCGAGCGCAGGGCAATCCTGCTTGCCATCGGTCCAAAAGCCACCCTTCGCCAAGTCAACATTGACGAACTAGACAACCCAATCGTCATCCCACAAAAATCCACTAAGGCTTTAACAACCAAAATTATAGAGGTAAAACCGTACAAATGGATACAAGTTATAGATGAGGGCAAAAGACAAATTGAACAAGAATTGTTAAAAAACTCCTTATCTGGTACATTAACAAAAAACCACCCATTTTACAGGGGCCGAATTCACTAAAATCGCATTTATATAAACTGTGGTCGGGGCGACTGGACTCGAACCAGCGACCTCACGGTCCCAAACCGTGTGCGCTACCAACTGTGCTACGCCCCGTTAGATATAATTATACTACAATTTCTAAGAATTGCTAGAGGGATTTTGCTATAAAATCCATCATGCAACTAATTTTTAGGAATGCAACAGTGGTTATTCCAGTAGGCTTTGTTCTGCAAATACATTTCCGCCCCTATGACCTGCCAACTGCGTCGCTCGAAAGGATGTGTCACGCCCCTTGAGCCCGTCACTCACGACTCTCGGACGTCCAACCGCATGCTAGCGCTGTCGGCCTGCATCGCTCAACAAAAAATTAATCAGTTTCTTCTTTATACTCGCTTCCCTCGACAGCTCGGTCTTAATCTTTGGGGAGTCCCAAGAGAAAAGACCGCTTCATTTCTACCAACCGAAATCGGCACTAAAAATCTTTTAACATTTTCGACTCGTCAGTCTTTATAATTCTGCTCACAATTCTTAAATTTTATCATATAATCGTGTATCTTGTGATATACTCAAAGTAATCCTCGTCAGTTGTTTGCTAGTTTGTAGTCTTGTAACTTTAACTATACAACCCTGAGGGTTATTTTGTTGTCTAATATGCGTACTAACCGATATTTTCCAAAACAGAGTATTACCCTTCAGTTTTCTCCCCAAATGTGATAAAATAACACCATATCTGGGTGTGGCGCAGCTGGTAGCGCGCGCGGTTCGGGACTGCGAGGTCGTGAGTTCAAGTCTCATCACCCAGACCAGAGTATTTTTTAGTAATTGAGTTTCAAGGTTATAAGTTTTAACTTTAGCGAAATCCTAGTATTTTTCTTAAAACTTACGACCCAAGCCAAATTTAATTTAGATATTACTTGCGTATTAAGAATCATCGCTATATAATATACCGTAAATAAGGAGGCGCTGTGCCACAAACTGCGAAGAAAAAACCATCAAAGAATACTAATCCCCTACGCTGGCTGGCGTTTTTACTGCTGATTCTATTATTTGTTGGTATTTTTGCTTCCGTGCTTGCGCCACAAGGCAAAATTGAAGAAGTCCCGCTCTCGGATGTGATTGCGCGCGCTAATGATGAAGACGGCAATATCAAGAAAATCACCGTCGAAGGCAGCAATCTCAAGATTACCTTGAAGGGCGAAGATGTTTATAGCCAGATTTCCCGTAAAGATTCTTCTGGTACACTTTACGACCAGGGCTTAATCGACCAGTGTGCCGACCTTAATGGCGAAGAACTTACTAATTGTCAAGCCAAATACCCAGTTATCGAGTACAAAGAAGTTTCGAGTTTCTGGGATTATGCCCTTGATATTATGATTATTGGTATTCCTATTCTAGTTGTTATTCTCTTCTTTAATTCTATGATGCGCCAAGCTCAATCCATGAATAATCAATCTATGGGCTTTGGCAAAGCGAAGGCCAAGTTGTATGGCCCTGACAAGAAAAAGATTCTCTTCACTGATGTAGCGGGGAACGAGGCTGCCAAACAAGATCTCTCCGAGATTGTTGACTTCCTCAAAGAACCGAAGAAATATGAGAAGCTGGGCGCCAAAATCCCCCGCGGCGTCTTGCTCGCAGGTGACCCGGGTACGGGTAAAACCTTGATGGCGCGCGCAGTCGCCGGCGAAGCGTCGGTGCCGTTCTTTAGTATCTCCGGATCTGAGTTTGCGGAAATGTTTGTCGGCGTCGGCGCGTCTCGTGTTCGTGACCTTTTTGCGAAGGCCAAAAAGAATGCTCCATCTATTATCTTCATTGATGAGATTGATGCTGTAGCGCACAAACGCGATGCTCGCGGTGGTGCTGGTCGCGAAGACGAACAGACTCTCAATCAAATCCTTGTCGAGATGGATGGTTTTGATAATGATTCCGGCGTAATTGTTATCGCCGCCACTAATCGCGTTGACATGCTTGACAAAGCTCTTCTGCGCCCCGGTCGTTTTGACCGTCACGTCAATGTTACTTTGCCTGAGCGCAAGGATCGCCTAGAAATCCTTAAGGTTCATTTCAAAAACAAGCCTACCGACAAAAATGTCGACCTCGATGCTCTTGCCGCCAAAACCGCCGGCAGTTCTGGTGCTGACCTTGCCAACATTGCCAACGAAGCCGCTATTACCGCCGCTAGGGAAGGACATAAAGAAATCACTAATAACGACCTTACCGAAGCTTTTGAACGCGTAGCTATTGGTCCAGAGCGTAAGAGCAAAGTCATGAATGACCATGAGCGCAAAGTTACCGCTTATCACGAAGCCGGTCATGCTATCGTTGGTCATGTTTTACCGGATTCTGACCCCGTCCACAAAGTCACCATCATTCCGCGTGGTCGCACCGGTGGCGTGACTTGGTTCTTGCCGCCAGAAGACCGGAGCTACAAAAGTGTTTATGAGCTCAAAGACATTCTTGCTCGCGCCATGGGCGGGCGTATCGCTGAGAAGCTCGTCTTTGGTGAAGACGCTATCACTACCGGTGCTTCATCTGATTTGCGCAACGTTGCTGAGCTTAGTAAAGAAATGATTGTCGAAGAGGGTATGGGTAGCCAAACTCGTCACCTCGTCTTCCCCGACCAAAGTACTGGCTACTATACTATCACTACTAGCAAACCCTATTCCGAGAAAACCGCCGAGCTCATCGACGCTGAAGTTAAACAACTCTCCGACGAAGCCGCCCAGCGAGCCGAAGATATTCTCCGCACCAATCACGCTGTACTAGACCGCCTCGCCGAAGCTCTATTGCAACACGAAACTTTGGAAGAAAAAGACCTCGAGCCGTTACTGAAAGACGCCAAAATGCCAACCAGTGCCAAATTACATAGCTAGGGGATAAGAAAAAGGGGTCGTTACCGACCCCTTATAAAAGTACGGGGGTTCTGGTGGCGTCTACTGTTTGTGTGTACGGTAGCTATTTGCTATTTTCGTGCTGTACAAGACTTCCCTCTCTCTTTCGATGCTCTTCGAGCTCGTTATAAGTATCGCTGGCGGAATCATGCACGAGAGGTAACACCGTAAGTATATAGAATAAAACCAATCCTAACACCGGTGTCACAAAAGATTTTTCATCATTCAGAAGCAGCCCGTCTATAATCGCAAGTAATATAATCAATAGGAAACAAAATGGCATTGCCATGAAGCTAATCTTCATCCTTCGCAGTGCCCGTTTTTTAACCTGTTGAGAATTATCGCGATTCTTCATTATTAAAACGCCCCCTCTATCAAACCGCCAAACCCCAGGCGTCTACCAGAGTCGGTATCACCTATCTCTTAATTATACTACACATACACAAAAAAGTCAAGACTTACCCTACCCCTGATGCTATGATAAAATAATACTATGCCCGGATGGCGGAATTGGTAGACGCGCTAGCTTCAGGTGCTAGTCTAAGCAATTGGGTGCAGGTTCAAGTCCTGTTCCGGGTACCACAAACTTTTATATTCATTTGTTTTACATATATAATATATAGTACTATTCAGTCGTAACTATTCAAAACCTCACGCAATCCCTCAGTTCTGCACAATTTGTCATCCCCGTTAGCTCTTGCCAGAATACAGAATTTACTATATAATTATAATAATTACGTAACTAGAGTAATCAGGAAAGGGAAGTTTATGTCTGGACATAGTAAGTGGGCTACCACTAAGCGTCAAAAAGCCGTTGTCGATGCCAAACGTGGCGCATTATTTACTAAAATCGCTAATCAAATCGCTATTGCTGCACGTTCCGGCACCGACCCCAACATGAACCCATCGCTCGCCATGGTTTTGGAAAAAGCTCGCCAAGCCAACATGCCTAAGGTCAACATTGAGCGTGCTATTGCTCGAGTCGCCGACAAAAGTGCTGCTGCACTTATCGAAGAAACTTACGAAGGTTATGGTCCTGGCGGTGTCGGTATTATCATCGAAGTTGCCACCGATAATAAGAATCGCACCATGCCCGAAGTTCGTAATACTTTGTCTAAGAATGGTGGTCGTATGGCTGATCCTGGCTCCGTCATGTTCCAATTTGCGCGCAAAGGCTGGATTGAAGTTAGCGAAAAAGGTGAAGACGCCATGATGCTTGCGCTCGACGCTGGCGCTGCTGATGTTGACGAAGGTGAAGATGGGCTTATCATCCTTACCGCTCCTAGCGACCTCATGAAAGTTCGTCAAGCTTTACTTGATGGCGGTTTGACTATTACTACGGCTGAGCTGCGCTATGTTCCTACTAGTGGCATTGCGATTGAAGGCGACAACGCCGAGAAACTCGAAAAACTTCTCGACGCTCTTGATGACCTTGACGACGTTACTGCCGTGCATACTAACGCCGAATAACTAATTTCTTATGCGACTAAATGACGCTCACAAAACTGTAAGCGTCATTTTTACAGAACAAACTAAACTTCTATAAGTGCAGACCTTCTTTTAATTCTTTATGTCCACCAATCCCAAATTTTACTTTCTCATCAGGCCTTGGCATAATGATGTGTGCATGCAATCTTGTGAGCGACGCTCCCGATTTCGCTGGATTACCAAATCTCATACAGATTCCTCCGCCGTCTAAATTATATTCTTTCATCAGGCGTTTCCAAATCTCCTGCAAGTCTAGCCACATCGCCGGAGAAATTTCTGCTACTTCATATACTGGCCCTCTCGCCACAATTAAGAAATGTAACTCCGCTCCTTGATACGGAAAACGATTCCGAGAAACATGCCAATATTCTGTCATAAACAAAATTTCTTGCTCAATATATTCCGGTGCCATCGGGTCTTTATCTTCCGCTTCCATTCTCAACATTATATCAAGCTGTTCTTGCGCGCGCGCATTGGCCGGGTAAATATATTTATACTTTAGCATCATTCCGCTCCAGCTTAATCAATTTTGTCTTTACTCCTTTTTTCTCGGCTAATGCGTGTGAACGTTTACTCCAGTTACGTTCCGGATGATCCTCGATATAATAAATTTCTTTCACGCCCTTACTTATTAATAATTTCATACATTTATCGCAAGGGAACAAAGTTATATAAACTGGCGTGTCAATTTGTTGTACTTTCCCCAAACTTTTAATCAAATTCACTTCCGAATGCGTCACGGTTTCATAAAACAGCTCTGTTCGATTCTGAATATCATATTCTGGAATTGTAAAATCAATTTGATTTGTCGCACATTTCCATTCGCCATTCCAAAAACACGCCGCTGCCACCGGGCAAACTTCGTCGGTCGAATCTCGCAAAGCTTCAAAAAGTTGCGGAATCGGTTCTGGTGCTTCTTTGGAATAATTAATGCGCTTCTTCAGTTGCGAAGTCGCTAGCGCAACTTTTTCTTCTACGCCCTCCACTTTTTTCAAACGACTTGCAATCGTGATTTTCCGAATTTTATCAGAAGTTGAAGTTCGCGCTTGTCGCGGCAACACCGCCACGCGTCCACAAATCTTTTCTAGCTGCTTAATTTGTTCGTCAGTATAATTTTCTTTAATCGCTACTAGCACGTCCGGCTTAATCGTTTTGATTAAATGCCACTTCGGTTCGCCAACATTTTTTATTACGATTGCGTCCGCGATATTTAACAACTTAATAAACTCATAGCGTTCTTTTTCAGGAATCACCGGTCGTGTTGGCCCTTTACGCTTGCGGATTTTTTCGTCACTGTCCATCGCAATTACCAAAAAATCACACAACGCTCGCGCTTTCATGATATAACGCAAGTGTCCCAAGTGAAACAAGTCCCACGAGCCTTGTACTAGACCAACCTTTTCACCTTTTTTCTGGGCGATTTTTACTTTCGCCAACCAATGCTCGTCCATACTAAATCGCCACAGCTATACCTTTTATCGCCGGATTCGGATTATAATCGCTTAGTTCAAAATCTTCTATGCGATAATCAAAAATACTATCATGCGGATTGATAATTTTCATAGTTGGGAACGGTTTCGATTCGCGTGCTAAAATTTCATCTACCCATGGCAGCTGATTTTCATAAATGTGCGCATCAGAAATCATATGTACAAACTCGTATGGTTCTAGTTTTAATACTTCCGCCATCGCTAGTAGTAACGCCGAGTACTGCACCCAGTTACTCGGGCAGCCAATCAAAACATCACAACTTCTTTGGAAAACCACTAAGCTCAACTTATTATTAATAATTCTAAAATGCATCCAACCGTGACACGGACATACTACAACTTTTTGCTGATGGTCTTTATTTCTAATCGTATATTGCGGAATCCAAGGCGTAATAAAATGTGTTTTCAGCTCCGGTCGTTCTTGCATCTGCTTGATAATTTCTGCAAATTGATTAAAACTTTCTCCTTCGGCGGTCGGAAAATCATGAAAGGCCGCTCCGTATGAACCCGGCCCTAGCTCACCAGTTTTTAATCCGCGCTTCGCACATTTCTTTTCTGTGCACCAATTCTTCCACCACCTACAACCAAACGCTTCGAGTTCTTCTTGAGTTTTTGCTCCATTAATAAAGCCCAGCATCTCGCCAATCGGCGTTCGCCAAAACTTAATCTCCCGCTCTGTCAATACTGGCACGCCATTTTCTAACAAGTTAAACCTGATTACTGGCGCACCCAACAAATCAATCGTATTGACTTCCTTGCCATTCTCATCCACCATTGGAGACGGCCCCTTTTGACCTTTTTCCAGAATCGTTCTAATCAGATTCTTATATTGTTCGTCTGGCGTTCTTTCATCATATGGTCTGTACTCTCCCAACATATCGCCTCCTCCTTATTACTTATTCTATCAGAAATTCCCCTAAAAGAAAGTGGGATTATTATTTCTAACTCATCGAGCCGTGGTATAATAAAATTGTTCACCAATTTATTTAAACATTGCAAACATACTCGTTTTTGTATGACAGTAGTTCATCAGAAGAAAACGGCACCGTATGGGCCAATATCTGATGAACGTATGTTTGTTAGATAAATTGGTGAACACCCTTACGGTGTCGTTTTTATTTTAAGGCAAAAGTTCTTCCGTAAGGTGTATTTAATCTAAAAGGAGGGCTCCAATGCTAAAAATACATAAACCTTATAAATTTCTAGTTATAGGAACAACACTATTTGTTTCTGGAGCTCTCCTTGTAGGCTATTGTAGTACAAGTTCAGGTTTTGGAGAAACGGTTAAAACTTATGCTGCCGAAGAAGATTTTTCTACAGAATACAGAACGATTAGTGATATAGAGTATATGCAAGACATGAACCAACAAATTTGCTCTAATACCGATACTCCTGCTCCAAATAGTCCAGTCTCTGCCCACCCTACTGCAACTCTTATTGATAAACGCGACAATGAATCTTACACTATAGTTAAACTCGAAGATGGTAACTGCTGGATGCAACAAAACTTAAGGTTAAAAGGCGCAACTAACTTAGTCGACCCACAAAACCAAGGTACATTAACTGCAGCAGATACAGATTTAGATGCAGATGAAGTTCCTTCTGGTAGATGGCGACTTCCGACTAGTTTAACCGCACTTAATACTAATGATTTTAGTAGTAATAACTATTACATAGCACAAAGTTACTACAAAACATCCACTTATGCTACTAGTGGCGTATATTATTCTTGGACGGCTGCCACGGCTGGTGTTGGCGTCAATAGTATCACTAGTGGCAAAGTTGGGTCTAGTATTTGTCCCAGTGGATGGACATTGCCCACAGGGGGAAATGCAGGACAATTCCAAAACTTGTATAACGTCGCCGGTATTACGAACGATGCGACAGGAGTTACTAAGATTAAAAATCTGCCTTATAATTTTTACTACTCTGGTCGAATCTCCAGCGGAGCCATAGATAATGAGGGAACGGCTGGCTACTTTTGGTCAGGGACAGCTGATACCGCCAACTTCGCTTTTTACCTCCATAACAATAATCCGACTGCTAGCTACGCTCGATATCGTGGTTTTTCTGTCCGCTGCCTCGCAGACCCAGATTATATGCCACAGCCAGCCATTCCACCAAGTTCTAAAAATGGTAATATCACGGTTAATGTAACACCAACAATAACTCTAGACGTTTCTGATGGAGTTACTGCAGCGGCTGAAGCAGATAAGGTAGCAACTGGAAAAATAGAAGCTACAGTTACTAGCAATAGTGACTACGATGTATTATTAAGTGCTAAAGAACCAAGATTAGTAGGTAAAGAAAACTCTAATAACTATATTCCAGTTGTTTCTGATACTAATCCCGTACAGCCTGGTAATGATGCTTGGGGTATACTTAATGCCTCTGGTTTATATGACCCTATTACTACTACACCAAGTCTATTCGACGACACAAAAAGCTTTAGCAACAATTCTACTACTCATACATTTAATGTTGGTATTTCCATTAGTCCTTCGTTACCTGCTGATACATATTCTACGGAAGTTACCGTTACCGCTGCCACGAAATAACTATAACCAATCGGGGGTAGGTTCCTAGCCAATACACTTTTCGAAGACCATCCGGAGCTACGGCGAGGACAAGCGCGACAGCCCTGCGACGGCAGGCGCTGGCGACGCGGGTCAAGAAAAGTCGTATTGGCTAAGGAACCATAGCGTCACAAGCTTTACTTAGACACCGTTTCTCGTGAAAATGTATTGGGCTAATGACAACTATAATATTCCTAAGAAAAGTCGCATTGGCCAGAAACCACAACAACGCAGCCTTACTTAGGTCTCACTAGTGGGATTAGTAGAAGTGGCGAACTGTAGTATCTAAACCCAAAAACTCCCCTACTCGGGGAGAACTTTCTATCTAAAATTTGGTAGTACCGACTGGGCTTGAACCAGTGACCTTGGGCTTATGAGTCCCACGCTCTAACCAGCTGAGCTACGGTACCACATCTATCTATTTTACTCTTACAATTATAACACAAAATCTCGTAAATGGTGCAAATTCTATAAAATAAAATCATCATTGTTCCGCTGCACACTTCATAATATTAACTGTGCCAACAAAAACATCTTAATGCAATAATGCAACAAAAATACAACAAACTCAAACTAGCGTATTAATCAATAAAGATAATAAAAAAGAAATTATAAAACCGAGTATCAGTTTAGCAAAGAAAACAAACCTTTTCTTCGCTCACTTCCTACGATTTTTAACCTGCAGCTCTCATTCTGTTTTATGGCCATATTCGCAAAATTACCGCCTAATTTTATTAAACGTGGCGGAAGGGACAAGATTCGAACTTGCGAGGCTATTAACCTGCTGGTTTTCAAG
>CAYODP010000015.1:0-18512 GCA_964402815.1 uncultured Candidatus Saccharibacteria bacterium
GTCTCCTACACAGTTCGCCCCGGCTCAGCCTTATAAAACGACCGCCTTATAGTGGGATTAGTAGAAGTGGTATTCTCCCCTCTCCCACTAATTAGCTAATAGGAGCTTGTAGCAATACAACGGAGGGCGTGGGCGCGATGGTGTTACAAGAGCCTTGTTCTAATAGCAACCTATTGCTTCGTCAAAGGTTCCAGTACTCGTTTGTCGTATCATTAAATACGACTCACTCCGTGCTTCGCCTCTTCCTTGCACTAGGTTACTCTAGAACAAGGGTTCGCAAAAGATAAATATATAGTATATGTTGTTTTGGTTGGCAATTTCCAACCTTTTATGTTAATTAAAAGTAATTTTTGCGGAAATGACAGAGGTAAAATGCAGTTGAACTTGTACAAGCTGTACAAGTTTAACTTCATTCCCTCGTTAATCTTTATAGAATTTTACTGAATTAACCAAAATAAGCTATTGGGCGGCGATACATCGCACCGATGAACCATCATTGCGACCGCGGGTATCTGCGCTAGCTCCGCCATTATAACGCAAAGCATGTGCACTATTATTACGGTAGACCGTACGCGACCAATAGAAGCCAAGAGAATTAAAATAGCTCAGGGCGACGGTGTTAACGAACCCGGCAGTTACAAACGAGCTACTAGTAGCTGCACCAGAAGCACTAATCATAGTAGCAAATTCTGCTTTTGATGGTAATTTCCAACCTTTCGGACAAATACTAGTGTTCACATTCGTACCATCGGTTTGTAGACTACTAGAATCTGACATTGCGACAGCAACTGTCCAGTTATAGTAAACTCCGTAAGTAGTATTGCCAAAATTGGCCGAGCTCGGCTCAGTATGACTATTTATCCAGTTTGGTACTTGATTATTTGTGCTATTTCCTGTTAATGTCGTTGGCATACTCCAATTACTTGTCACGTCAGAATCTGCTGGAGTTAGAGTTCTGCCACCCGTGAGTCTCAGGTTTTGCTTCATCCAACATCTACCATCGTTCAATTTCACAATATCATAGGAAGCATTGCCTCGAGTATCTCTCAAGCTTTTCGTTGCACCAGTTGATGCACTCTCACATACCGCTGGCAACATCTCTTGCATTGTGGTAATCGAGTCTAGAGTAATTGCTTGCCATACAGCATATAGTGTCATGGTCGGACTAGCTTTCTGCAAAGTAATCGTCTGTCCTGGTGCTAAGCTTGCATCTGCAGTTGTTGCTCCGCTATTCTTACTCCATCCCAAGAAGTTATAGCCAGATTTTACCATACTACCTTTATCTTTAATCGTAAAAGTCTTTGAAGCATCTACTAAATCTTCTGTCTGCGCAGTTGGTGCATTAGACCCACCACTAGCATCATAAGTTACGGTATAAGTCACCCATGCTGGAGTAGATGTAAGTGATAATCCTACTTTGGCGGTATAACTACCTGAACTGGCTTCTGTATTAAAGTTTGCACCAAAGACTAACTTTCTCTCACAACTTACAACATAAGTATCTGAAGGACTATCACATTCTAGTGGTGTTCCACTATCTTGCATGGTATTATAAGGCATCTCGGCCACTTTATCATCAACTTGTCCCCAAGCATAACCCCAAAGGTTCTCATTGGAAGTACTCATCTCAGCGCCAGTTTTACCATTTGCCCCATTTACTGTCGTGCTGCTAGCACCTGAGGATGACGTTAAGTTAGTTGGTCCTGAGATACTTAAGCTATAAGTCATAATGTTAGAACCAGATACTGTTACTTTATGACTACGATAAGCAGTACCTCCTCCTGGTGCAGTTTCTACTGGTGCTGCTACTTCATTACCATAACCATCATTAGTATCGGATGAGATGTCTATACTAATGGTTGGTTGAGGGGCTAAACGTAGTTTACTATTATTAACTACGTTTTCTTCACCCCCTTCCACAGAATCCTCATTTATTCCATTAGCACTATTTGCTTCACTAACTTCTACTGCACTAACATCGGCTTTAAGCATACTATCAGGATTAATACTAACTACTCCCAGCAAAAGGAGGGCGACCATGCAAACTAGAGGAATACTACAATTAGAAACGTGAGATAACTTATAATGTTCTTCATAACTTCTACTTATTGGAATACTATGAAGTTTGTCTAATAACATATTAGTTATAACTCTGCACTTCTTTTTGCGTTGCATGGCGCCCTCCTTTTGGATTTTATATGGTTTGTGCTACACCCTTGGGAGGAATAATTGTAATGTAATATGCTAAAGGTTTCTGTATCAGAACTTTGTGCTATACCATTCTGATACATCATTACATTTTATCTTTACTAGTTTTTAGCATGAGCCCATAAGTAATGCTTATACTAAAAACGACACCGCAAGGGGTGTTAACACAATCCATCCAATGACCATCATGGTTATCGAATAGCTGTCCCATTACGGTGCCGTTTACATTCTACAACCATGATTTTGTGGATGAAAAATCCGGTCACATATGAAATGAATTGTGTTAACAATTTTATTGTAGCATAGAAAATGGGTTTTGTGTGAGAAGTGGGGAGTGGATGATTTGGTAGCTGTAAAGATGTGGCATTTTGGCTCGCGGGGAGTTAATTAAACGGAAATTTCTGGAAAATAACAGAGAGAAAATGAGGTTGAACTTGTAAAGGCTGTACAAGTTGGATTGAAAATTTATGATAGACTTGTAAAACTATCTTCCCTCATGTACAATAGAGTTGTCTTAAGTTGGTAAAATTGCTGGATGCGGTTTTCTAGTAGGCAATCTTCTCATGCGTGAAATGGCACCATGAGAAAACTGCATGAGTTGGCTTTACGCTACCGCATCAGTTTTACCGGCTTAAGACACCCTCGTGGTGCCATTTTTGTATGAAGTAAAGGCGCTACGAATATCAAAACTACAAGAAGAGCTTGTAGCGGACAAAAATGTCATGATATAATAGGGTTGTCTATCACAATTCGTTTATTACCTTTGTTCTCGTTGGCAATGGCATCATGAGGTCACCTGATGAGAACTGGGTAGTAATTCCAGTATCGGATTGTGATAGACACCTCGTGGTGCCATTTTTGTTTATGATGAGAGGCTCTTCGAGATGTTTAACCTAAAAGGAGGGCTCCATGCTAAAAATACATAAACCTTATAAAATATTAGCAACAACGGGAATTCTGTTTGTTTCTGGAGCTCTCCTTGTAGGTTATTGTAGTATGAGTTTAGGTTTTGGAGAATCAACTAAAACTTATGCTACTGAAGATTTCTCTACCGAGTATCGTACGATTTCTGATATTACTTATATGCAAGATATGAACCAACAGATTTGTTCTAATACAGAAACTCCTGCAGCCAATAGTCCAGTCTCCGCCTACCCAACTGTGATTCTTAAAGACAATCGCTCTGCTGGTTACGATACTGGAACTATGACTGGCTCTAATGGAGAAACCCACAGCTTAGATGAATACGTTGTAGTAAAGCTAGAAGATGGTAATTGCTGGATGCAAGAAAACTTACGATTAAAAGGTGGCATCACGCTAAAAGAAGATGATTCTAATGTTGTTAACGATTGGCTAATGCCTTCAGCTTTAATCGGCTCGGGGAAATCAGTCCCTAGCTGGATTGATAGTAGCCAACAGCCCTATTTAGCTTATCTCAATAATCCATTAAACGGAGTCTATTATAACTGGACAGCTGCAATAGCTATGAATAACTCTAGCGGCATAACTACCAACAACACAAATGCTAATACTAGTATTTGTCCGAAAGGTTGGGAATTACCGACAAACGGCGACGATATCGTGACTGGGTCATTTGGCTATTTGTTTGCCTCTAACCGGGCTAACATACCAAACAATGCGGTTGGTAGTGCTAAAAGTAAAGAACTACCATACAGATTTACTTACGCAGGATACATTAATAGAGGTGGCGGTGCTTTTAATAACGAAACTAGCATCGGAGCATGGTGGTCGCGCACGACCTATGATAAGGATTTTTCCTACTACTTGCATACTAACGTTAGCAATGTTTGGTTAGGGTGGAATAACTATCGCTCTCTCGGACTTTCTGTTCGCTGTCTCGCTCTCGGCGGTCTCGAACCCAATGAAGCTCCAGCTATTCCACCAAGTTCCAAAAATGGTAATATTACCGTAAATGTCACACCAACAATAACTCTTGATGTTTCTGATGGTGTTACTGCCACTGCCGAAGCAGATAAAATAGCAACTGGAAATATAGAAGCTACTGTAGCAAGCAATTCTGATTATGATGTATTATTAAGTGCTAAAGAGCCAAGATTAGTAGGTAAAGAAAACTCTAATAACTATATTCCAGTTGTTTCTGATATTAATCTCGTACAACCAGGCAATGATGCTTGGGGAATACTTAATACTTCTGGATTATATGACCCTATTACTACTACCCCAAGTCCATTCGATAATACAGAAAGCACTGGCAATAATTCTAAAACTCATACTTTTGATATTGGTATATCAATAAGTCCATCACTTCCTGCTGATACATACTCTACAGAAGTTACAGTAACGGCGGCGACAAAATAGCAACAAGACAAATCGAACTTGTACAGCCTGTACAAGTTCAACTGGATTTTACCTCTGTTAATTTTATAAAAATTACGGTTAATTAACGCAAAAAGACTTATACGGGATGGAATGAGATATAAAAAAGAGGGCTTGATTGGCTGCGTTGTAGCAGCGTTCGCCCTCTGGAGCGGTAGGCATTGACAGATTGAATTTAATTCGTTACAATAGTTCATGTAAGGTATAGGTTAGTTACTCTGGTCAAAGACTAGGGTAACTTTTTGTTTGTGAACGACTTTGGTTTTGTGAACCTCAACCGTTTCTTCAAAAGTGACTCTATCCATAGACATGCCCTTTGCAAGTTTTTAAATACTATCAGTGGTCGACCTTTAGTTGTGTCTAGTCTGGCCGCTCTGTAACCATAGTAGCAGACAGGGGTGAGGAAGTAAACCCCGATGATGCTGTTTTTGGTACTTTTGGGAATTTAGAGAGAAATAGGTCTACCGGTGTAGACCTATTTGACAATGCTAGTGATTCCCTATTGCTCGATGTTGCGCATGGTGAGGGAGAGACGGCCGCGGTCGTCGATGGCGGTGAGTTTGACTTTGACCTTTTGACCGACTTTGAGGACGTCGCTGACGTTAGCGATGCGTTTATCGGAGATTTGGGAGACGTGCAACATGCCGTCGACGCCGGGGAGGATGGTGACGAAGGCGCCGAAATCTTTGATGGTGGCGACGGTGCCTTCGTAAACTTTGCCAACTTCGGGCTCTTCGACGAGAGAGCGAATCCAATCGAGGGCGCGCTGGATGGAGTTGGCATCGTTGCCGGCGATGGTGACAAGGCCAGAATCGTCGATATCGACGGTGGCGCCGGTCTCGCTGGTGATTTTGTTAATCATTTCGCCGCCCTTGCCGATGACGGAGCCGATTTTATCAGGAGAAATCATGAGTTTCTCGATGCGAGGAGCGTAAGGAGAGAGCTGGGCTTTGGGCTTGTCGATGACGCTGAGCATGTGGTCGAGAATGAAGAGACGACCGGCGTGAGACTGCTCGATGGCTTGCTCGAGGACGTCGACGGGAAGGCCGTGAACTTTCATGTCCATTTGGAGAGCGGTGATGCCGTTGCGGGTGCCGGTGACTTTGAAATCCATGTGACCAGCGAAATCTTCGGCATCCATGAGGTCGGTGAGGACGTAAGGAGTATCACCGTCCATAATGAGACCCATGGCAACGCCAGAGACGGGAGCTTTGAGCGGGACGCCAGCGTCCATAAGCGCCATACAAGAGGAACAAGTGGCAGCCATAGAGGTAGAACCGTTTTGGGACATAATCTCGGTGACGCTGCGGATGGCATAGGGAAAATCTTCTTCGCTAGGAAGGACGGGGAGAAGGGCGCGTTCGGCAAGATAACCATGACCAACTTCGCGACGGCCAGGCGCGCCGAGACGACCAGGTTCGCCAACGGTGTAGCTAGGAGCATTATAATGGTGCATGTAGCGGCGTTTACCGTCGGTGACTTCCATAGTATCGACGACTTGAGCGAACGATAGCGGGGCGAGGGTGACGGCGTTAAGAGCCTGAGTGAGACCGCGAGTAAAGAGGGCGGAACCGTGCACGCGAGGAAGGACGTCGATTTGGCTAGAGAGGGGGCGGACTTCGGTAAGTTTGCGACCATCGGGGCGGATGCCGTCTTCGATAATGCTGCGGCGGACTTCGTTATGAATGGCGAGCTCGAAAGCTTCGTTGTAAAGTTTGGCGAAACGCTCTTCGTAATCGGCAAGTTTGGCTTCGGGAGTGTCGCCTTCGCCGAACTGTTCGGCAAAATCGGCAGTCATAGCTTCGCGAAGTTCGTCAATCTTAGCGGTACGTTCGAGGACATTGCCGCGAATATTGGCACCAAGCTTGCCTTCGAGCCATTGGTTGACGGTGGCTTGAGCGGCGAGTTCTTCTTCGGTGTAGTGCATCTCACAATCGACGGGCTCGACTTCGGCGATTTGGGCAAGTTCGCGCTGGAGGTCAAGGACGGGCTGGACATTCTTAACCGCCCAATGCATAGCTTCGATAATCATGGCCTCGGGGACTTCGTCGGCGCCGGCTTCGACCATCATGACTTTGCCGTCTTTGCAGGCGACAACGAGGTCGAGCGAGGATTTCTCACGCTCTTCGGGGGTGAGGAAGGCTTTGAATTCGCCATTAATGCGGCCAATGCGGACGCCAGCGATAGGCCCGTCGAAAGGTACGCCAGCGAGCATGAGAGCGCTAGAGGCGGCAATCATTGCGACCATGTCGGGACGAAAAGCCGGGTCCATAGAGAGAACGGTAGCGATAACTTGGATTTCTTGGCGGCAGTTCTTAGGGAAGAGCGGGCGAATGGGGCGGTCGATAAGGCGGCCAACGAGAATGGCTTCGTCGGCAGGTTTGCCTTCGCGTTTGACAAACTTAGAGCCACTAATTTTGCCGGCGGCGTAGAATTTTTCTTCGTAATCGACAGTGAGCGGGAAAAAGTCTTGCTCAACGGGCTCTTTGCCGACAACAACGGTGCCGAGGACGACGGTATCACCGTAAGAGACGAGTACGCTAGAGGTGGAGCGGAAGCCGACACGGTTAATCTCGAGCTTTAGAGTGCGACCGAGCCACTCGGTCTCGACACTAAGAGTTGGTTTGCCGCTAGGGTTGATAATTTCCATCAAAATATTATACCTTCCTTTGGGAAAACATCAGATATAGCGGTTAAGCGTGAATTAGCAGCTGTATCTGCGGTCTTCCCAAGTTACATTTACTAACTCTATTATAGCATAAAAATAGCTGAGAAATGGGTGGTTTGGGCGAAAAAAGAGGTTTTGCTCTTGATTTTTTGGCGAGTGTGTGCTATAATAAGAGAGTAGACCTAGGGTCTATGGACTTTAGTAGAGAAGGAGTAGTGTGATATCATGTGTACTGGACTGATGGACGGGTTAGAGGCACGAGCAGGCTGTCTGGCAGGGACGCTGGAAAAGCCGCTGGTGAAGGTAGAAAATGACACAACGATTGTGGTCACTGGTCTGCCAAACCCAGGAGCACGGAAGATTAACGCTTCGTATCTGATAACTTTGGTGCATTTGTACAAGCATTTGCTGGCCGAAGGTGATAGGAAGGGGCGCAATGAGTACGAACGAAAGCGTAAGTTGCAACTACCGATAGAAAATCCTCATCTGAAGCTGTTCTTAAGTTACACTTATCAGGTGAAGGTATTGCCTGATGGAACGTGTGAACTGAAGATTGCGTTGTTAAAAAATGGTGCATGCGATGCGTGCCGCCGTTTTGACATGAAATCGGAATACAAGAAAGTGCTGGATGAGGAAGCCGATTCTCTCATGAGAGAATCGTGTGCAATGATTGCACACGATTTGCAGGCTTATTTGGAGCAGGAGTATGCACGAGCGATACGTGACGACGAGGAGCCAGATTATTGGGGCTTCGACGGTGCTAGAACAGTAAAAACCAGTTAAATTAGAGTATAACTTGCTGGGTGTTTCTAATGCTGGGCACCACGGAATACGCATAATGGTTAGCTGCCCTTCTGGAAGAGCCTTGATAACGTTTCCGCAGCATTGTGGCCGTGGCGCCACTGCGAAAAAGAAGCACTAGGCAATTTAGGAATCCCCCTCGAAAGAGGGGGATTTATATAGGTATAATAATGGAATAATGAAAGCAAAAAGCTTCCCTAAGGGGAAGATTTTTGCAAAGATAAACTAGACGCTTATTTACGGAGACCGAGGGTGGCAATGGTCTTCTTGTAAAGGTCAAAATTGGTACGCTCGAGATATTTGAGAAGTTTCTTGCGCTGACCAACCATTTGCATGAGACCACGCTTAGCCATGTAGTCATGCTTGTTCTCTTTGACATGCTCGGTAACTTCTTTGATACGGTCGGTCAAGATAGAAACCTGCACTTCGGGAGAACCCACATCTTCCTTGGTACGCGCTAGCTTTGCAATTGCTTCGGCTTTTTTCTCTCTGGTAATCATATAGTTGCCATTATAGCACATCTGAGGATGCCTGACAAGACTTTTTGGGAAGATTGGAGGTAGAGAGGTATTGGTCGAGAGTGAGGGCGTCGGTTATGCGGTAATCGCCGACCTGAGTACGGCGGAGAGCGGTGAGATAGGCGCCGGTGTGGAGGGCAGTGCCGATGTCTTCGCCGAGCGTGCGAATATAGGTGCCGCTGGAGACGTGGCAGCGGATGCGGAGGTTAGGCCAAATATAACTGAGGAGTTCGAGCTGATAGATTTGGACGGTGCGGACGGGCATTTCGACAGATTGACCGGCGCGGGCGAGTTTGTAGGCGCGTTGACCATGGATTTTGACGGCAGAGAAATTAGGGACACGCTGAGTAATGGCGCCAGTGAACTGAGTGAGGACTTGTTGGACTTCGGCGAGGGTAGGGATGTGCTGGACGGAGTGGGGAGTGATGGTTCCTTCGGGGTCGCCAGTAGTGGAAGTGGCGCCAAGACGGATGTCGGCGAGGTAGGTTTTGTCGAGTTTGAGGAAAGAATTGGCCTGTTTGGTACCGGAACCAAGAAGTAGAATGAGAAGACCAGTGGCAAAAGGGTCAAGCGTGCCGGTGTGGCCGACTTTGATTTTACGATATTTAAGACGAGTGACGCCGTCTTTGCCGACAACGGGTATAGGTGCGGTTTGATGGGAAAGATGATGGCGCACGCGAGCGACGACACCGAAAGAGCTGAGACCAGCTGGTTTATCAATCAATAAAATTTGGTTTTTATCAATTAGCGGAGTAGAAGAGTTCATGGTATAAATATATTATACTTTAGGAAAAAATCAAGAGAAGTCAAGATTACGGGAAGGTTAGTTCCCTGGTGTGGTTTGGACGGGTGGAAGAACAGGCGGCATCATACCGTTAGCGTCAAGAGGGTTGGGCGGCGGAGGTAAGATGGGTGCGGTAGGGTTAGCGATTGGCTCCATAGGGGTAGGTGTAGGTGGGAGGCTCATGGTACTCGAGTCTACGACAGGGAGACTGGGCATAGCCGGAGTGGGGTCGGCAAAATTATTGGCGCTATTGACGAGGCTAGGGTCGGGCTCGGCAAGAGCTTCTTCCATCATCTCGGCGTAGTTCTTAGGACGGGTAGGGGCAGGCGGTTGAAGACTGACGCCAACGGAAGGTTGATTAGGGGTGGTAGGCGGAGTGGTGGCGAGAGCATGAGGGTTGGGCGCGACGCCGGGCAGTTGCATCTCGGTAATGGGGGCGGCAGTAGGGGTAGGAGTAGGCGCAGCGGGAGGGAGATTAGGAATCTGCATTTGGTCGATAGGGGCGGGGATGACCGGTTGAACCGTGACGTTCTCGGGGGTGACGCTATTGGTATCGGAAATAGCATTGGCGGGAGCGGGAGTGTTGGCAGTTTGCGCTGCGGGAGCGCTAGTGGCGGCAGGATTAACTGTGGGCGTTGGATTAGGAGTGGCGGGAGTAGGCTCGGGAGTGGAAGCGGGAGCGTCGTGGTCGACGGTGAGGTTGGTCTCATCTTCGACGGGTTTAGCGGTAGTTTTACTACTAGCTTCGTCGTTGTGGATGATTTCGTTACCCTGAATGTTAGAGGTGATGAGCTGCTGATTAGCGCCCATAGACATGAGCTTAGAAGCGATGCTAAGAGTGTCGGAATTGGTATGGCTATTGGAGAAACGGTCGGTAGCGGCGACGATACCAGTAAGTAAAGCGGTGGCAATGTCTTGGTCTAGTGGAGCGGTATCGGAATCTTGAAGAGCGAAAATGAGGTCGGCGACCATTTCACAGAGAGAGCTGGCGGTAGGATTGCTCCATTCAATTTCGCCAAAACGACCAGGTTCGCCGGTAGTGATATTGACGGCGGAAGCGTCGTGCATGATACGACCGTGTTCGCGGAGGGCTTCGTCGAGGTTGTTGGCGGAAGAAACATTGATGGCGATGACGAAATTGACGTTGTAATCACCGTAGGAGAAGGAGAGGTCGTCTTTGGTAATAGGGTCGCGATATGGGGTGATAAAGATTTTGACGAAGTCACCTTCGAGCTTGTAGCGGAGATGGTCGGCTTTGCTTTTGTTTAAAGCGATGATAAAATCTTGGAGGCCGTCGGTGGTGGACTCGAAAGTGGCGTCGGGCTGGAGGAATTTGAGAGCGTCGGGAGTGCGGCCAGAATAGATAGCAGTGGCGTGTTTCTGGATGCTGTCAAGATAAAGCGTAAGACCAATAGCAGCGGCGATTTCGTCAACAGAAGGGTCACGAGAAAGAGCGATGAGGATGTTCTCGGAGCTGTTGATTTTGTCGACGATTTTTTTGACAAAATCGCTCTGAGTAGCGAGACCAATAGCAGCATTGGCGGCGCTAGTGGCGTCGTCAGCTGGATTAGGGGTAGAAGTAGTGTTTTTTTGGTCTTGCATGTTTGTTTTAAAACCTTATATCTCTATTGTAGCACACATTGGCGAAAAAAGCAATAGCAATTTTACAGATGAGAATAGAAATTAGAGATGTCGGAGAGCTTGCTTAACGCGGTCGATGTTGGCGGGAGTGGTGGCGTAGCTGAGGGAGAAGCGGACGAGAGGCGGGAAATGACAGACTTTATCAAGATAATAATGAGCGCAGAAATAGCCGGTGCGAGCCATGATATGCTCTTTGCCGAGGGCGGAGCCAAGGAGATGCGAGTCGAGACCGTCGACATAGAAGGACATGGTGGGGTTGGGCTGAGCGCCGACAAGATGGACGTTGGGTTTTTGCTTGAGAAAATCGTATAGTTCGGCAGCACAGTCGGTGAGAGTTTGGCGGTCTTGCTTGGTGCGGTGATTAAGCCAGTCAATAGCGGTGCCGAGGGCGATGATTTCTCCCCAAGCTTGAAGACCAGGCTCGAAAATGGTGTGGGTGTGGTCGGGATTGCTAGAAGAAAGAAGATAATGGTCGCTAAAAACGTCGTCTACCATGCCGCCGCCGAGGAAAATGGGCTGTAATTTAGGTAAAAGCTGGCGCTGGACGACCATGACGCCGAGCGAAGGAGCATATATTTTGTGGGCGGAAAAACAGATGGCGTCGGCATCGGTCTTTTCGAGAAGATGATGGTGATGGGCCATGGCTTGAGCGGCGTCGATGATAATGATGCCGTGGTCTTGGTGGACTTTTTTGATGAGCTGAGGGAGATTGGGGAGCTGGCGACCGTCGAAATTGGAGGCGCAGTTGACGACAACGACGGAATCGTGGAAGTCGGTATCGAGAGGTAGGCTGCCGTCGGGATTGCGCGGAATGACGACGCGAGGAATGTTGAGACGCTTAGATAGGGCCATGGTGGCGAGAAAAGGCGAGTTGTGCTCGATGTCGGAAGTGATGATTTGCTTGATAAATTGGGGCTGGATGGAATTTAGTAAGAGGTTGAGACCGTAGGTGGTATTAAGGGTAAAAGAGACGAAATAAGATTTGGATTTGAGCTTGAGGAGTTTGAGGACTTTTTGGCGGGTGTCGGCGACGAGCTGGTCGGTCTGTTCGCCCCAAGGGTATTTGACGCGTTCGCCGCAAGAATTGTGCTGGAAATAATAGCGTTCTAAAGCTTCGACAACGGGGCGAGGACGGAGACTTTGACAGGCGGAGTCGAGATAGACGGATTTGGGGTCGAGATAGGAGAAATCGTTCATATAATATATTATAGCATTTCTGGAAGAAGGGTGGCGAAAATGGTAAAAAATGGCTTTTGGCGGTTAATTAAACGTAATTTTGGTGAAAATAACAGAGAGAAAATGCAGTTGAACTTGTACAGGCTGTACAAGTTGGGTGATGAAAAAATGGAAAAGAAATAGGCGGTGGGGCTGTGCAATGGCGGAAAGTTGAGGCGAGGATGATGGGAGACGATAAATGAAAGGCCGCTACGATGGAACGGTAGCGGCTATGATAGGCTGATGATATATTATGAGTTTTGAGGATTGGGCTCGTAGTTGGCGATACCTTCGGCGATGGTGGCGGGAGCGATATTGAGAGCAGTGGCGATAGTGGCGGCGCAGGCCATGTAAGAGATGGTGGGCTCGCCGGTGAGGAAAGTGGCGACGGTGAAATCTTTGTTGCTAAAGCTGAGATTGGCTTCGGCGCCTTTGCGATAGAGCTTAGAGAACTCGATGCGCATGTCGGAATCGGAGGAGGCGCCATAGGTGAGGGTCTCGGTCTTGCCGCGAAAACCGGCGAAGTCGGGGTAGTGAGCATCGTCACGATTGAGCACGATGACTTCGGGGTTCATACGGAAGAGCTCGGTCTTGGCGGCGAGATAAGCGCTCATCTCGGTGTCGTTCTGAGCGGTGGGGACGAAATCGGTGAGAGCGGCAGCATAGATAGGCAGACCATAGAAAACTTCGGAGCTAAGAGCGGCGGCAGGAGCGGTAATGACGGCGTAAGTAACTTTGGCTTTCCAGGCGTCGTTAAGAAACTTGTGAAGCATGGAGGCTTTAATCATATGGTCGGAAGCGAGAATGGCAGCTGGCTGGCTGGCGGCACGCAAGATTTCGTGAACATAGTGGGCAACGGTGGACTTGCCGTTAGTGCCGGTAATACAGATAAGACGTAGGTCGCGGGCGGGGTGACCATAGTAAGATGCGAGTAATTTGACTTTAGCCCGCTCGAGACGGAGTCGGGGCTGACCTCCAGAAAGTTTCGCAGTATTTTTCATACCTTCATTGTAACACAAAAATCAGAGGAGAGAAGGGTTTTTGAGGAGATTTTGTGGAAGATGCAGAAAATTGGTGAATTGGGTGTGAAGAATTGGTATTGTTCCGCAAATACACTTTTCCTCGGGTCGCGTCCCTTGAGCCCGTCGTTACGGGTCTCGGGCGCTCATCCTCGGTCGTGACCTCCGGGAGTCCCGAGAAAAAGGTATTTACGAAACAATGCTGTAAAAAGAAATTCCTAAAGGGGTTTATTTTTATATAGTATGCCCAGCAGGATGAATAAGCTGCGCCATTGCGCTGCGTGCTAGGCGTCCAACGAACCTATTGCTTTGCAGTTCGGTTTTCATTCTGTTAGGTCTGTTTTAAAATAAAATAAGACCATAAATGGTCTTCTTTTATTTTTTGGTATGCCCGACAGGATTCGAACCTACGACCTTTTGCTCCGCAAGCAAACGCTCTATCCAGCTGAGCTACGGGCACACAGATATTTTATTTTCACTTCTATGGGTGAGCATCAGCGCAGTTAGACTGCTCAAATGCCCACTTGATAATGAAAATGAGCATTGCGATTAATCGCAACAAGTTCATTATAGCATATTTTTTGTAATCTGGGTAGAGTGATTTTATGGAAAATAGTAAAAAGGTGGAGTTTGATAAAGTGGGGAGATTTTGATATATATTATATATAATATATATAGTACAGAAAAGAGTTGGAGAAAATATGAGTAGTGTGTTTACGAAGATTGTGCGGGGTGAGTTGCCTTGCTATAAAATTTATGAAGATGAACGGGTGTTGGCGTTTCTAGATATTGAGCCGGAGGCGGAGGGGCATACGTTGGTGATTCCGAAGGCGGAAGTAGATAGGATTTATGATCTTGACGATGAGGATTATGAAGCGGTGATGCGAGTAGTGAAGAAACTGGCGCGACATATGGAAGATGTGCTGGGTGAGCGGACGATGATTAAGATTGTGGGGACGGATGTGCCGCATGCACATGTGCATTTGTTGCCGATTAATGAGAATTGGGCGGGAGAAAGATTTTTAAAACCGTCGCCGGAAGAAATGGAAGCGACGCGGAAGAAGTTGGAATATAAGGACTAGAGATGAAAAAGGCACGGCGAAAAGCCGTGCCTTGAAGGTGTTGCTAAGAGGTGAAAATTAGAGCTGAACGTTGAAGAGATTACGTAGATGGTTGACGATGTCGTCGGTGCTGGCGTTAACAAGCGTAGCTTCGTTGATAGCGCTGAGACGACGGAGTTCATCGGCATCCTTGAGATTGTACCCGATGGTATAGACGGGGACTTTCATGCCGGCGACGATGTCGGTGATGTTGCTAAGATGATAGCCGTTGCGATTATCGCCGTCAGATAAAACGAAGAGCATGAGCTTGGCGTCAGGAACTTCTTGGGCTTTTTCTTGAAGCATATTGAGTGCTACGAGCGTAGCGTCGTAAGTGGCGGTACCACCGTTGGCAGTCATAGCTTTGACAGCGCCAGAGAAGCGAGCGCGTTGCGTTTCGTCGAATTGGGCGATATCGAGATTGATGAAAACTTTTTCGCAATACGATACAAGTCCGATGTAGTTGTCACTGTTGATGTAGCTGGCAGTAGATAAAAGTGATTCTTTGAGCGCGGCGAGAGCGCCATTTGTTTCCATAGAACCAGAAACGTCAGCGACAAAAACGGCAATGATGGGTCGGCCGCCATCTTTATTGGCTTTCCAGATTTTCTGGGCGGCAAGATAGCCGGCGCCATCGAGACCAGGGTCTTGACCTTGATAATCGTCGTGCAGATTGAAACCTTTGTCGCTCGCGATTTGCTGAGCTTCGTCACTGAGACAATACTCAACAAATTTTTGGGCGGCAGCTTGTTTCTCGCTGGAGACGTAATCGAAAGTGTAAACAGGATGGTCGTGACGAATGCCAGCGGGTGTATAGACGTAATCTTTGAGCTCAGGCGTGTTATGATAGGCTTGTTCCTCCATGACCATAGCTTTGATGATGCCTTTGGCAGCCTGCTCGCGGAGTACCGCGGTAGTATAAGCTACAGGCGGAGATTGCTTTTGATAATCAAGCAGTTTCTGCGCAGCGGTATCGGAGAGCGGGTTGTTGGCGTCGAAGCTGTGGAGCATGGTGGCAAGAATGTTCAGACCGGTGGACGAAGTGTAGGGATTGGTATAGGCAAAGGTAAGGTCGCCAGCTAGACTGGCTTCGAGGACTTGGTCAACGGTTACATCGCCGTATTGCTCAGTGAAAGTCGCATAGGTGTCTTTCTCCATGAGAATGCCAGCGGTGTTGCCGGCGATACGATCGGCGAGCTTGACAGTGCCAATGCCTTTGCTTTCGAGCATTGCGCCCCAAGCGGAGGATGACGGAAGATAAATATCGGGTTGATAGTCACCTTCAGTCATGTAGGTGAGAACTTCGCCAGAGGTAATTTTGCGAATGGTAATACCGATGGTTTTGCCATTCACAGTGGCATTCTGACGATTAAAATTCTTGGCAAGGACATTGATGAGGTCATCAGGAGATTCGGCGGAAAGCTCAGTGGCAGCAGCGATTTCGAGATTGATGTCGCCATGACCTTGCACGGTAATCGGAAAAGTGTTGATATCGGCAAGAGTGACGGCTTTGTTATCGAGTTCGTAGATGTCAAGCGGAGCTTCAACTTCAACTTGCGTGACTTTGGTGAGCTTAGAAGTAAGCTCTTGGACGGCTTCGTCGTAGGTGTAGGTCTTAGCTTCTTCGTACCCAGGAGTACTGCATCCACCGAGGATGCAGAGCACGACTAGGACGAGGGCGATAATTTTCGGGAAGCGGGATTTCATGATTATTCCTCCTTGAGAGATTCGCGAATAGTAGCAATCCAGGTTTCGACTTCGTGACGGTCGGCGTCGTGGTCATTATTATATTGGTTAATCCAACTGACGGAGACGTCGAGAAGGGTCTGAGAATCGCTAAGCTTTTTCTGGTTGTCGGCGAGATATTGACGAACTTTGGCATGGTCGAGATGGTCGAGGTCGTGAGCCGCGACGCAGAGGTTAATAATACTGCGTAAGGTGCGGCAGAGTCGGCCTTCGACTTTGTCGAGAAGGTCAATGGTATCTTTGAGATAACTGGCATCATTGGACTGAATGAGGGTGCTAAGGCGACCCTGCAATTGGTCCATGTGGTCCATTTGTTGCAAACACTGCGCGAAAAGCGGGGCAGCTTCAGGCATAGTTTGCTGGAGCTGCTGGAGACGCTTACGGGTAAGTTCGGGATTGGTGCTATCTTCGGCATAAGTGCGTTGTTCGGCGAGTTCTTGCTGTTGCTGCTTTTGCTTGCGTAAGCGAAGTTTAAACAATGGCAGGCTGGCGCTAAGCGCTAGGATTAGACCAACGATGATGGCGCCAAGACAAACGAACAGGCTCGCATTGAACGTGCGGATGCCGAAACGAATGATAAACCAATCTTTGAGAACGGTACGAGACGTACAGAGCGCGAGAACTCCGAGACTGGTAATGGCAAGGCCAAACCAGACTAGGGCAAGGTAGAAACGTCGACGGGAATGGTTCATTTTTTCACCTCCTAGTTGTTAAAGTGCTAACTGAGTTTGTTGACGGACATGGATTGGGTTAGTTGTTCACTCCCTTCCTGTAAGCGGATGGTAGATTCGATTGCCTCGAGCAAGGTTTGATTGCCGAGATGAAGTACTGCTTGACGAGGCTTGGCTGTGAAGGCAAGCGCGACATTGCGTTGCCAAGCGGTGATAGCTTCGTTCAAGCTGGTTTGGATTTGAGCGATGAGTTGTTGACTGGTTTGCCGGTTGAGCTGGATTTGGAGAGCGGTTTGCTGGTAGCTAGTTTTGGTAAGCTCAAGGTCGGAGAGACGCTGCTCGAACATACTATAGTTATGGGAATAACTTTGGAGTGCGAGGGCGTCTGCAGCGGCTTGAGTGGTACTAGCTCGCTGTTTGAGCGCTTGTAACTCGGCGCTGTACACAGAGGCCAGGCTGGAGCGTCCAGCGAGAAGACACTGAACGAGCTCGGCGTAAGCGGTACAGACTTGCTGGTATAGCTCGTCGAGTTGCTTGACTTCTACGCTCAGCTTGAGCTGCCAACGCTGAAGCCCCTTTTGGAGTTGCTCTAACTTGTGGGATGTTTGGTCGTACTTAATCCGGAGAGTGTTTAACTTTTGAGCGCGGCGAAAAAGATTGAAAAAGTCTTTGTGGTCGGGCTCGTTAAAATCGAGAAGACACTGGCGCATGCTAGAAAGGAGTTGGCCTAAGTCGCTGATGTCGCGGTGGCCGACAATTTGGAGCAAGCGCTGGGTGAACTCGGGTAACTGCTCTTGGACGGAGTGACCATAACGAGTGGCAGCGAGGCTGTCATGTAAATCAACGGGTGGCATGGACGCCAACGGTTGACTGCTCGTTAGAGTGGTAGCTTCAGCTTGGTCGAGGTCTTGAGCGACCTGAAGGAGAAGTTCTTCGGATGATAGGGCAAGCGGTGAGTGCGGAAAATCAGTCGATAATTCTAATTTAATATTGCTCAGTGTAACCAACCTCCTCTTTGTAACTTGAGCATCAACAAACAGACTGGTGGTTAGTCCAGCCATGTTACCTTTTTATATTAGCATAATTTGTTAAAAACGTCAATAGCAAAAAGGTAATATTTGAAAAATGAGAGGGATTAGGTTTGGTTGTGGGCGTATTTGCGGGCGAGATGAGGCTCGACATCTTGGAGCTCGTAGCGGTATTTTTGGCGAACATTGGGGTATTTGTGATGGTCGACTTCGGACATGAACTCGGCGAAAGGACGAATGCGGGTACGTTTGTGTTTCTTGTAAAGTAATTCGTAAACGACGAAGGATTCGTTGGTGTCGGCATGTCGGGCGGTGGTAATGACGCGGTAAAAGCCGCCTTTGAAATGGCGATAGATGCGGCCGGGGATGAGAACGTGGGCTTGGTCGGAAGTGTAGAGGGTGCGTTGGTCGGGTAGAGGGTCAACGATGGGGGCGGGCTGGAACGGCCGAGGAGATTGCTGGCGTTCGCGACGGAGCTGATTGGTGATTTGGCGAGCTTTGGGCGACATACGCTGGTAACGATTTTGGTGATGGGTGGAGATGTGATAGCCGCCACAGGCATCACAATAATAGATACGAGAAGATTTGACTTTTTCGGGGTCGTGAAAAGTTTGAGCTAAGTGGTCGATAAAAGCTTGGGCGCTGGCCTGGCTAGGGTAGAGGAATTTTTCTCCGCCACGCGGACAGACGACGCGAGATTTGGTCTAATACCAAAATTAGGTTGTTGCTAATGGTTGTATAAAAGAATCGCGGTC
>CAYODP010000016.1:0-16963 GCA_964402815.1 uncultured Candidatus Saccharibacteria bacterium
GTATGTCTCTTTTTTTATCTCGGTAATGTTGCACTTGAGGGGTGAGGATGTAATTTTACTATTTATTTTTTCGTACAGAAGTGATATAATTAAAGAGTTAAATTAATTAACCATTGGGTCGGTAGCTCAGCTGGTTAGAGCACCTGCCTCTTAAGCAGGGTGTCGAGGGTTCGAGCCCCTCCCGACTCACCATAAATATAAAAATACGCCCACAGGGCTTATTTTTATATTTATGAAATTATTTCCGAGAGGGAACAAGAATCCTAAGGGTTCGGACGCCGTAGGAAGCGAGTAAAGAAAAGCTTGCTTTTTCTTTTGAGCTGACGCCCGGCGTTGTTTTATTCGCGTAGCGAATAAAATGTGCCCCTCCCGACTCACCATTACAAAAAGAAGACCTTTAGGTCTTATTTTGTAATGTCGGCGACTTGAATCAACGCGGGTTCGTCACGCGGGAGTGGCTGTAGCCAAAAAGAAAACTAGTTTTCTTTTTAGGCGCTACGACTGCGGTCAAGACTTTTCGTTAGAAAAGTCGGCCCCTCCCAGAAATTGCTTTCCGAGCTGACGCCCAGCGCCATCTTATTCTTCCACCGCTCCCCGAATCATCTGTCGAATTGTCGTAAACAGAAATGGTTTAAACTCGTCAATACTTATTGGCTTCGACTCTAGAATGCAAGAAAAACAAGTCGAACTAGTTAACTCAATAATCATAAACAGTAAAATTCGCGGATGTTTAAGTTTGATGCCGTTCTTTTGTGCTGCCAGTAGCAGTGCTTGCAAAATATCGGATTTTTCGTCCTCTACATAGTTTTGCAATTTCTGGCTAAAAACTCCCAGTGACAAATTCTTTGCAATCAGGCGCAAGGCCATCGGATTGTCTGCCAACTTATTAATCAAATAATTCACTACGAAAATTACTTGGTTTTCAAAATCCACTAAATCCGCCGCCCTCAAAGCGCTTACAGCATCTTGAAAAAACTCATGCGATTTCTGCACAATCAAACTATCTTTTAAGTCATCTTTATCATGAAAATATAAGTAAAACGTGCCTTTTGCCACCCCTGCGCGGTCGGCAATCTCACTTACCGAAGCATCGGTGTCGCCACGTTCAATAAAAAGTTCATAAGCTGCCTCCAAAATCCGCTCCGATTTATCATTCTGACGCGTTGAGGCTTTTCGTTTTGTTTGCAAAACTACCATAATTCTATTATACCTAATTTATGTTAATCTGACAATAAGAAAACTGACTTTTAGTCAATTTTAAGTTAATTTTTAGCTAAATTCTTTAATAAACTTCATCAAAAATAAGTCTATCATCAGAGAAAATGACCCGATGTCTAGTGATACTATTATCTGTTTCTTACAAAATTGTTAGTTTCTTGAAAAACTATTGACCATTAGTCATTTTTGCGCTAAAATAAGCTTCAGAAAATGACCAACAGTCATTTTATTATCATTTTTTATAAAAATTAAGGGAGCATATGAAACGAATTAGTGATTTTATCTGCAAACACCGTCTCGCGATTGTGCTTGCGTCATTGCTTTTACTCATTCCTGCCGTCTGGGGCTACCTTTCTACGCGGGTCAATTACGACCTTCTAGTCTATTTGCCCTCCGATATCGAAACTCTCAAAGGTCAAGAGATTCTCACTAATGAGTTTGGCACTGGCGCTTTTTCGGTTGCCGTGGTGGAGCAGATGCCCGCCAAAGAACTTTTAGAACTCACTAACCAAATCAAGCAAGTCGACAGTGTTAGTCAAGTTCTCAGTATCAACGACCTCACTGGCACGACCATTCCGCTTGACTTTCTGCCTAGCCACATTCGCGAAAAGGTTGCGCATGGCGACACCGAGCTCATGATTATTACCTTCCAGAACGGCACCAGTGACGACCGCACACTTGCTGCTATCGAAGAAATCCGTGAACTAGCCGACCACCAATGTCTACTTGGCGGCATGAGTGCCATGGTGCTCGATACGAAAAATCTTTTCAAGAGCGAAACTTTGCTTTATGTTTCTATCGCCGTGGCTTTATCGATTCTTGTTTTGCTCCTCTTCCTCGATTCTTTCGCTGTGCCGTTTTTATTGATTGGCAGTATTGGAATTGCACTGGCTTTCAACATGGGCACCAATATTTTCCTCGGCGAAATTTCCTATATTACGCAAGCTATTAGCGCCGTCTTGCAGCTCGGCGTCACAATGGATTTCTCCATTTTTCTTTATCATAAATATGAAGCCGCCAAAAAGACTGAGCCTGACAAGCTCAAAGCTATGTCCACCGCTATTCAGGCGACCGCTTCGTCCGTGCTTGGTAGTTCTTTGACTACCTTTGCGGGTTTCTTAGCGCTTTGCACTATGAGTCTTACTCTCGGCACTGATATCGGTGTTGTGATGGCGAAGGGAGTTGTAATTGGCCTCCTTTGCGCAGTGACACTTTTCCCGAGTTTGTTATTGCTCTGCGATAAATTAGTCGAGAAAACTTGCCACAAGGAACTTTTACCTAGCTTCTCGCACTTACAAAACTTCATTCTTCAGCATCACCGTCTCATTCTCGCTATTTTCTTGATTTTGCTCATTCCAGCTTATCTCGCCTATCAGAACGTTGCAGTTTATTACAAACTTGATTCTTCTATTCCGGCCGACTACGAATATACTCAGGCTACTACCGCCCTGCGCGAAGACTATGGCATGGAGTCACAGATGATTATTCTCACTAACAAATCTACTTCTCTTGCTGCTCAGCAAAACATTGCTCGCGAAATTAATCAGCTTGATGGCGTTGACGCCGTGCTTAGCCCTGCAATGTTAGCTAATTACGGTTTATCTACTGATATGCTTAGCGAAAATTTGCGTTCGACTTTAGAGACTGAAAATTATTCTGCAATGCTAGTTTTGTCTGATTATAGTATTGCTAGCGATGAACTAAATCAGCAAATCGACCGCGTCAACGAAATCGTCTCAAAGTACGACGATACTGCTATCGTTGCCGGTGAAGGCCCGCTAATGAAAGATTTAGTCGAAATCGCCGACCGTGATTTTGCGAGTGTTAATATTACTTCCATCATAGTTATATTTATCATCATGGCTTTTGTACTAAAGTCGATTTCTTTGCCAGTTTTGTTAATGGCGGCTATCGAGTTTGCAATTTTCCTTAATCTCGGCATTGCTTTCCTTACTAATACTGAGATTCCGTTTATTGCGTCCATCGTTATCGGCACGATTCAACTTGGCGCAACTATCGACTATGCTATTCTGCTTACTACCAAATATCTTGAAGAGCGCCAGAATGGTCATACTAATCGCGAAGCCGCCAAACTTGCTCTCAGCAGTTCCATCCAATCTATCTTCGTTAGCGCTATGTGCTTCTTTGCTGCTACGATTGGTGTTGGACTCTTCTCGCAAATTGATATGATTGGTTCGCTCTGCACTCTCATTGCTCGTGGTGCCATTATTAGTATGGTCGTAGTTATCACAGTTGTGCCAGTTCTGTTGATGAGTTGTGATAAATTAATTTGCAAAACTACCGTTGGATTAAATCAATTAACCAAAGTTAATCATTAAGGAGAAAATATGCCCAAAATTTTCAAAACTACTTTATGCGGACTTTTAGCTATCACTATAGCCGCTATGCCGCTCAATGTTTATGCTAGTTCAGCTTCGCAAGAAGAAACTATTTACGCCAAGCTTCAGCCTGATGGCTCGCTCGATTATACATCCGTTTCCAAACATTTGTTCAATAGCAACCGTAGTAATATTTTAAATGATACTAGCATTTTGCAAAATATCGAGAACATCAATGGTTTCGAAACTTATAAAATCGAAAACAATCAAGTTAGTTGGCAAGCGAACGGTAATGATATTTATTACAAAGGCCAAACCGAGAAATCGCTTCCCATTAGCCTCGAACTTACCTACAAACTTAACGATGAGGTGAAACCTCTCGACGAGATACTTGGCAAATCTGGCACGGCTGAGCTGCATTTTCATTATTGTAATTCTTCTAAAGTTGGCAATCTCTACACGCCTTTTGTCGTCGCAATGACAACTACATTACCGTCTTCCGCACATAATATTAATATTACTAACGGTAAGATTATTAGCAATGGTCGCAACTTTATTATTACTGCGCTGGCCGCCCCGGGGTTGCACGATAGTTTACAAATGCCGGAATTACAGAATTTAGACGACATTATTCTAACTTATGATACTGATAACTTCGCTCTTAGTGACATATATAATATAGTTACGCCTAAACTACTCGACCAATCGGACTTAAAAATTTTCGATGAAGTTGATAAGTTGTCTAGTAGCGCGCAAAAACTTTCCGATAGTAGCAGGGAATTAGTGAATGGTTCAAATAGTCTGCGTGATGGCGTGCAAAAGCTGCGCGATAGTATCGCTGCGGCACAAACTCAACTTCAATCTACCAGTCAATTGCTGGACGAGAAAACGCTCGACCAAATTGCCGATACTGCTGCTAACGCTGCGCGCCAGAAACTTTCTCGCGAACGCGATACGATTCGTGCGCAAATTCATCGTCAAATTTCTGGCATGACTGAGCTTAATCAGCTCGAGAATAATTTAGTCAACCAACTTTCTCAAGCTAAGGCACTTGAAGTTTGTATGAAAACTAATACCGCCGCTCAACCTATTCCAACTGCACCGACCACTCCGACCGATACTAGCGCAGAAAATGATACTGATACTACTGAATCCGCCGACACCCCCACAACGCCCGTCACTCCTCCAGCTATCAACTGTGCTGACCCTGCCATCTTACAACAATATCTTACCGTAGTTAAGTCACAAGTTGCTCAGCAAGTTGCCGGCCAGCTGAATCTCGCTGCCATGGAAGAGCGAATGTTTCAAAGCACCTACGCTTCGCTCCAGCAAGTCGCCATGGAGACTGCCGCGACCACTGCGCGCAGCGTTGCCATGCAAGTAGCTACTTCGATTCAAGAAGGTTTGGGTAATCAACTCGAAAACTTAATAAACAAAATGCTTGTCGGTGTTGACCAGCTGCTCGACGGCGCAAATAAGTTAAACGACGGTCTGAAAAAATTCGACCAAGAAGGTATTCAAACTTTAAACAATCTCGTCAACAGTAAATTAAAATCTACTTCCGATAAAGCGAAACGCCTCACTCAACTTGCGCACGATTATAACAACTTCTCCGGCATCAACGAAGATGGTGAAGGTGATGTGAAATTCATTCTCATGATTGACGCAAAGCAAAAATAACAAAATTAAATTATCAAAAGATAAATGGCGACTCTGAATAGAGTCGCCATAGATTTTGGCGGTGAGTAGATGGAACTAACTGAACTTTCCATACATACTCAAAAACGAGGAGGTAAAAAGGCACGAGTTTGTGCTGTATCAACTATCATGGTGTGACCGAAAACCCAAACTCAAGACATAAACGTCTGACCTTAGAGCACAAAGCCCCAGAAAATGGCAAGTACCTTCCGCTCATTTTCTATAAAAAGGTTTTACCCATACCCTCGCAAATTGGACAAAAGTAGTTACCCGACTTCCCGTGACATTTCGGACAATCATGCATCTGCATTGTAGACTCAATGGGCTTATCACCTACTCCCCTTTGCTGTAACTGTTTTTGTTCTTTGGCCGTTGGAGCCCATCCAGCCTCACGCGCACGCCGATTGATTGTTTCCAGCCATGCTTGGTGCGCCGCCGTACCTTCACAGCATTGAAAGGCCTCCTCGCTCGTCCAGAAGCGTTTGTGGCACACCGGACATTCGTAGCGTTTTGCTCTCTCTTTTCGAATCTGCCAGCGCTCTTTCATCGTTGGCGCCCATCCAGCCTTACGCGCACGCCGATTGATTGTTTCCAACCATGCTTGGTGCGCCGCCGTCCCCTTGCAACAGCTGAACGCCTCTCCACTTGTCCAAAATCGTTTGTGGCACACTGGACATTCATAAGGTAATTGCATCTAAATACCTCCTAAGAAATATTTTCTAGCAACATTCACAAAGTTGCTTAGGCATGAAACGCTCCTCCGTAATTAAAGTGCAATTCATGCTAGAATTATCTACTATTATACACAATTACAATTTTTCCACAAACAATAGCTTGTTAACTTGTCTAAAATCATCATCAATATCAATATTCCATGTTATAATAATTATGTTAATACAAAGTATACTCCATGGACGACAAAATAAAAGACGCAAACAAAACCAGCAACGCAAAAGGCATTTTTAGTACGCCCGATTTAGCCGTTGATGCTGAAAAACTCCAAAGAATCAAGGATGATGAAGCAGCACAAGGTAAGCAAAAAGCGCGCGTGGCAGCATTCTTTGCTAACACGGACGCAACCAAAGATGCGCAACAGCTCAATAATGCAATGTCGCAGCCTGCTTCAGAAGATGTAGTGTTGCAAAATGCTCCTAAGAAAAAGAGCAAAGCCCCGCTAATTATCGTTGCCGCCCTAGCAGTTGTTGTTGCTGTAGTTGCAGTGGTGATAGTTCTGAATCAAAATAACAGTAATAATGACGAGGCACAAGTGACGAATCCTACATCAGCACAAGAAGCATTTCGCCGATATGTCAATTTCTTATCTACTGGTGTAGCAGAAGATACTGTATTGCAAGAAAGCTCTTTTGATGCAAATCAAAGTAAATTATCGTCCATCATTTTTTCTAATAATAAAAATGAGTCCATGTCGTTTCTTAATAATGCAGAAGAACTATTTACGAGTTTTAATAGTGAGGCCGCTCGATTAACTTCTACGGATGAAGTTATAAACGCATCACTTATGGACGTCTTATCTGCCATGAAAAGTCAGTTAGATGCGGCTAAAGAATATGCATCAATTACGGCTCCAAATTATTTAGAGATTTACATTCAGAAAGGAGCGCAACAGGTTCTTGAAAGTACATCAACGCTATACGAAGACCTAATCAAAAGTAACAACGCGACTTTAAAACAAATCGCCGAATCTCAGCAGACAATCGCTAAGGCCTCCGTTCTTGTGTACGAAGCATATAATCGTTCTGGATGTATAAGTAATGAGCAGCTAGACGAAAATTGTGCAGAATCTATGCCGCGCAGCGAAGAGGTTTTAGCTGCCGAAAGTGACATTTTTCTCGCGCAAGATGAACTTTGGCGCAGTGAGAGCTCGCTGTCTTCTGATATTTTTGATAGCTGTTACAGTATGAATGATTTGCTTAACAGCATTGATGATGCGCAGGAGGGGCAGCAATGAAAAAACTGTGTAATAAAAAAAGGTGGTTACGAGGCTATTTTGTAATCGGAACTGTTCTTGTTGCATTTCTTAGTATTGCCTTGCACGGTCATGTATTCGCCACTTCTAGCACCAATTATAATTCAGTGCCTGTCAAAAAAGCGCTCTTAACAGGCGTATACAGATGTTATAGCAGTGGTGCCATTTCAAGTAGCGTGCCAAAACTTTCTGAATTTGATTCTTTTGGTCAGTTAGTTATAAAATATACGGGGCATGAATATCACCAATACGTAGCTCTACCGAGTGGTCTTACTAATATCAAAGATAACAATATAGCCTGTAAGGAGCTATTTGTTGGCGGAGACGAAACTTTTGGTGGAAACTTCGAGGGTGTTCTAGGATTGGCAGGAAAGAACGGCGGCAGAATAAGTGATAAAGAGCAAAAAATCGCCTTGTTGAACGGTATGGGCTATACACAAATAAGCGATAGCTCTAGCTCGAATTGTATCTCGTTTTCATATGTCGAAAAAAGCCCTGCTGGGACAAACTCTAATGTGCAAACTGATGGCGTATGTGCAGAAGTTAACCCACAAGGTATAATCACAAAGCTTTCTATTGATCGCTCAGCCGGCACTTATTATGGTCACGACTATACAGGGCAATATTCTCCCATCAGCCCATTTTTTGGCATCGTCAATAACAAAGTTTCTTTGTTGAGGGCTGGGTCAGCGGTAACTACGCTTGGCGTTAATGATAAATGGAGTGATTTCCAAGAAGACCTAAGAAAAGTAGTCTCTTCTGCTGGCAGAAATAGCAATGGTAGTTTTACCTATTCATATAGGGGAGGCTCGGGTCCAGCAACTAACATAGAATATACTCTAAATAACGGTAGTTTAAATGACGACTCTACTGGAGATGCAAGTTATGCATTTGTTCGAGGCAGTGCCAGGGAAGCTGCTAATATGGCTATCGACTATTTGTCCAATGGTTCTTTAGCGGGCTATAACTCGCTTGGATTTTCGAATGAAGAAAAATTATCTCTGCTTATGATGTCGCTCAAAGAATATTTCTATGCCGGGAAGAGTAATGCCAGCGAATATTGGGTATGTGACGTATCTGATTGGGCAGACTATGGCGGTTTTCCAGAAAGCTATGCTATTAATGTTTCATCAAGTGGCAAAGTTGGAGCTAAGTGCCGGCTAAATCCATCAATGACCAATGCTGATAATAGAAGCGGGACTATCTACGGTTTCAAAAATTCATACTTTGATAGTGCTGGCAGTACGAAACTAGATTTAGAAGCCACCATAAAAGAGATTAATAAGTTAGCGAACCAATTGCCAAAAGATACTATCGTGGATGCTAACGAAACAGAAGGCGAAGGGGGTGGTGGGTCGTCCGATGCCATAGCTCCATGCTACGAAGCGGCTGGAGCGCTAGGATGGATTATATGTCCAGTTTTAAGCACTATTGGTAATGTAGTAGACGGTATATACCAATGGATAGAAAGTACATATCTAGTTATTAATCCAAGTTTTCTAAGCAGAAATAGTGGGACATATCAAGGTTGGTCAATTTTTAGAAACCTCGCAAATATTATTTTTGCAATTATGTTTGTCGTAGTTATTTTGGCTCAAGTGACTGGCATTGGAATTAGTAATTACAATATCAAAAAAATATTGCCAAGGCTAATTATGGTAGTAGTTTTGGTAAATATATCTTTTATACTCTGCCAACTTGCTGTTGATGTTTCAAATATACTTGGGTATTATCTCAACGAAATGTTTCTCAACTTCTCTAGCGACCCGAAGTTTAGTGTTGGCGCTATGATGCCAGATTTCATACAATCCATGTTGGGGACAGCAGAAATTGCTGTTGTTGGTGTGGCAATTTCCGCCGCTATTCTCAGATGGTGGTTATTGCCGTTCCTATTAGTAGCATTAACAACGGTAATTAGCATTCTGTTCTTCTTTGTTGTACTAGGAGTCCGTCAAGCGGGTGTTATTGTTCTCGTTGTACTGGCACCAGTGGCTATAGTTTGTTATGTTCTTCCTAATACTAAAACTTTCTTTGACCGCTGGAAAAAGATTTTCTCATCTTTACTAGTAGTCTACCCGATTTGCGGTGTATTGATGGGCGGCGGTCAGTTCGTGTCTACCTTAATGCTTTCTAATCTTTCTAGTGCTGATGGTGACTTTGTGCTCGCCCTCATTGCAATGCTAATCCAAGTAGTGCCATTTTTCTTCATCCCATCTTTAGTAAAAGGCTCACTCGCTGCCATAGGGAACTTGGGCACGAAAATCTCCACTATGGGGAAAAGCTTCGGCGGGCGCATTACAAGCGGTATTTCTGGCACCGAACGATTTAAGGATGCTCAACGACGATTCGATATGCGAGATGCTAGATTAACTGCTGAAAAATTAGATAAAAAGGCGGCAAAATTGGCGGCATCTGGTGGGGCATTAAGTGCTGGTCAAATGCGCAGGCGCAGAAATGCTGTAATGCGTTATAATAGAGCGCGTTTTGAAGATATGCGTGCTGGAGATGGTCAAGAGCTAATGCTGCCCGGGTCGCTGCTGTCAGACTCAACTCAGGAAAGAATCAGCAGCGAACGCTTACAGGAAGATGCAAAAGCGCAGCGGGTCTTCTATGAGTCAGATAAATCCGAACTTAATACTAACGATTCTGCAGCTGTCGGCGATGAATATGGTAGAGAACTTGATAACCTTTACGCAAATCCAACTGACCGTAATACTCTAGTCAAAGTCCGTGCCCTACAGGACATGTTAAGCGGTACTGATAAAGGCCGTGCCCAAGTCCAAAGCCAAATGCTCAGAGTTGCCAGAATGCATAGTACCGACCCAGGATTCAGTCAAAATACAGCGATTAGTACGGCGGCTAGACATCTGATGAATAGTTATGGTAATGACTACAAGAAAGCTAACCGTGGCGCCTTTGCTATGATTAATGATTTTACGAACCGAGATTTTTCTAAGGTTGGCTCAATCGCTGAGACTACTCAGCTGGATGCTAATGGCAATAGGGTTGGTACCGGCAACTTCCGCTCTAGCTACTACGACCAGCAAGGTGTTAATAGTTACACTCCAGAAACCTTGGTCAATGCTGACGACAGCGCCCTCGACGGTCTTCGCGCCACCCTACCCTCTATGGACGCTCGAAGTCGTAGTAAGATTCTCGCCACTGCTAGCCGCGCTCTCGGCAACGACAATATCGCTAAGAAGCCTGAAGTTGAAGAACGTTTGCGCAATATGATTATTGATGGCAACGATGAAACTACCATCGGCGGTACTGGCGCAAATGCCTTGCATCGCATGGCGACTGCTATCGAAGAAAACACTATGGACGCATCTCAGCGCGAGAAGTTAGCCGACCAGGCCCAAGGTGCATTAACCGGCAACCATGTTACCAATATTGAAAACGCTGCCGCGCTTAATCATATTCTTGAGGCAGCTGGCCGTCCAGCGGTACCGCTAGAAGGTAGATTCAATACCCAAGGCAGTAATGGCACAGAAACCACTATTCCTATACCGCGCAACACTCCTCCCACTCAGCCGCCCGCCAATCCCTCTACGCCGCCTGAACCAGCCCCAGTCGTACGCCAAACTAATACTCCACCCTCAACCCCGGCTAGCCAAAATCCAACTGTACGTCAATCCAACATGCCCACCCTCGATACTCCTCCGTCATTCATTACTAATCCGGACGGTACGGTATCTGGTGGTGCTGGCCCATTCCAGGTTAGTGGCGCTACTGTCACTCAGAGCGGCATCATCCTACCAAATGAGCGACCTACCAACCGTCAACCGCGTCCTCAACCTCAGCCTCAACTGCAGCCCCAACCTCAGCCTCAACCTCAGCCAAATGGTCGGCGCAGACGCAACAACCCTCGAGGAAATACTGGAGGAGGCACCGGACAATCTGGCACATACTAGTCTCAGATTAGAAAAAGTAAGAAGGGAATTAATCGCTCTTCTTACTTTTTATATGAACGTCGTACTATTTTGCAAACTAAAACTTTTTCTCGCCAAAAATACTATCGGCAATCCAAAAACAATTCAGTGATACATAAAATTCATTACAGCAGCTACTCTTCTGCTATGATTTTATCTAGTTCCTTACCAATACGAGTAATCATAGGAACCACTAAGGCATTCCCCATACAGAAATAACGCATACGTGTTGGCATGCCCGTATTAGTCCAATTATCATCAAAACCTTGCAGCCGTTCGGTTTCCAGCGGTGTCAATAACCTTAGCCTAGAACTTTTCTTATCTTTCACGACATGCGTGCTTCTGTTAAGTGTCGATTCGCTAGTCAGCATAGTTCTACTTGGTTTGTCCCAAGCATCAGGAAATGCCACTGCGCCTTCAGAAAAAGTGTACTTATACCCGGTTGCAGAAGTTCTTTCGATTTTCTTCGCGCCCTTTAAGTATTCCCATTTTGGCATTTTTTCAGGAGTGATAAAAAATCCTTCACCTACTTGTCCGTTTTCTAGAATTTTGCCGAGCGTGATTGGTGATTCTAGCTTGGGAATATACTTAGTTGTAAAAATCACGCCACCATGCATAAAACCACTGTTTTCAAACATAAAACTAAAATTGTCAGATGTTTCTTCTATGTCGTTAGGTAACTTAGCTTCCTTAATCTGAGTATGTGAGTCGATCGGAAAGGCTTTCGCAAAAATACCACTATGTTCAATAATATCGTTTGGTAACATATTTTTTCTGGTTTTGGCTAGTTTAGTTTTGTTGCTATACGCAAAAATAAAAGTTCTTCTGCGTCGCTGAGCCGCTCCATATTCAGCTGCGTTAATTACTCTCCATTCTACGCTATAACCAAGCGAATTAAAACAAGCCAGCATAATTCCAAAATCCCGCCCGCGCTGTTTTGACGGAGACTTTAGCAGCCTATCTACATTCTCAAACAGGCAAAAAGGCGATTTTTTAATTTTGAGGATCTCGTAGATTTGCCACCATAACACGCCCTTTTTTCCACGAATACCTTTTTCGGCCGATAGCGTATGCGCGACAGAATAATCTTGACACGGAAACCCTCCCACTAATAGCGTATGGTCAGGAATATTCTTCTTATTCACTAGCGCAATGTCAATACCTGTTGTATATTCTCCCGCTAAGTCTGTACTATCACTGAAATGCGATACATAACAATCATGCGCCCATTGCTTAGAAGCTCCTGGCTCCCATTGGCTAAACCAGACCGTTTCCCATCCGGATTTAAGCCTCTCCAGCCCCAACCTAAAACCTCCAACGCCGGCAAATAGTTCGCATACTGTTTTATTCATAAAACCATTATATCGAAATTTTGTAGAGGATCAACCCTCATTTTTAGAGAAAATGTATTTTCTGCAGTTCATAGGTGATAAATTTACCATTCAGCCAAATGTATTGTTTATACATGGAGACGTCATTTATTTTCTCTGGCTTTTTAGTCGAATCCTTTCCGCTGCCCCGAACAAATACTGGGCCATCCTTAGATTTCGGAAAGTTGGGTGCGCTCCTTATCTGACCGTTCTTATTAACCTTTGGCTGACCATTCTTATCTAACTGCACAACATCAGTTAGTTGATTTTCAAATACGGTTTTGCGCATACTGTTCCATACCGTCCGAACTTTTTCTTCAATGAAAGCATCTGAGAATGAATAGCGCTTAAAACCTACAAAAACATTTTCTCCTAGCTTAGCATTAGGCGAAGGTTCTTCAAAGACAATGCACAAGAGTTGATGATTGAAGAAGCAATCAGCAAAATTAGAATTATCAAAATCAACCTTTGGGTCTAACAATTCACTAAAATCTATCGGAAATAGTTTCATGTCTTCAGTTTTAGAACCAGCTTTTGTAATAGTGATAGTTTTGCCAATAATGCCCGCTGCTTGAAAAATTTGAATCTTTCCAATTTTCGTCTTCTTTCCGCCAAACATTCTCACTGCAATTTGTTCACTAATCGACTTATTCATATTAGCACCTTCTATTCCGAAGATTGAAATCAAGTCTGCAATCGTCTTTCCTTTGAATTTTTCTGTTAGCTCATGGCACTTTTTGTCCACATCAGCATAACTAGCATAGTTTTCTGGTAGCTGCTCAAGCTCGCTCTGCTTATTAAAATATGCCTGCACGATAGACGTTACAAAACTCCGTTTTAGCCTAAAACGCGGAGGATGAGGCCATTTTGGAGCAGTATCTAGAAGAAAAAGTTTGGGGCGCAATTCTGATGATATTCGTGGGTATTCTTTTTTGTAATCGGTATATGTCTTCTGCAGAAATTGAATAAAGTCGCGCACTGTCTGCCAGTCTCGTTGCAGCGCTTTTCGCTCGTCTTCACTAAATTCATGAAATTCATATCCCATGATTGGAAACTTAGCATATTCACTTGCCGGCACAGTATGCTCTGCTGAATATAGATAATACACTAGTAGCATTTTCCTTACTTTATGCCAGAAATTCGAATTCTCAAATTTCTCGTGTACTATTTTATCTGGAGATACTGCCGTAATCGACATCGGCTCTTTTGCTTCGAACTGATTAGTATTAGCTTTCGAAAAACGAATTCCAGTAGTTTTTAGTTCAACCTCTTCTCCATCAACTTCTAAATCTGGAGCCTGTCTATTATCTGATGGGTATCCTAAAACCGATTGCTCAATCACGTCACCAGCTATTCCGGTAATTTTAGGATTCGTTTTAGCCCTGGCAAAAATATTATTCTTGTCTATATCACCCAAAGTTTTATGCAAGCACTCATTAAGTATGTTGGCGAGTTCGGACTTAGTATATGTATGAAATGCTTTGCTATTCATTACCTACATCATAACAGGCTAGGGCGTAAAAAGCAATCAATATAACCCCCTAGATACTGTTGTCATATTAAAATTCAAGTATATTAATCATCTCCCTATCATTAACATTCCTAAGTTGGCGAAAGTGGGGTGGTAGTTAAAGTGGGGGAGAGACTTATTTCGCACATGTTTGCGTGAAGCTGCTAGTTGCGCTAAAATAGAACTACCAAGACCGTTCTCGATCCGCACGTTAAAAGCTAGGAGGTAAATAAAAACTTCAACCAATAAAACCGAATGGAGGGATTATATTGGATACAGGTCAATTTATTTTCTGCATTGTTTGCGGCGTGATTTGCATATGGGGGTTACATGCACGCTTCAACACTTTGTCCCCCATAAAAATTCTTAGCGAGGTGTTTGGTAATATCGTGTATGCTCTTAAGCGGTACGAGTGCGACGTCTGCCATCGACGCTACTGGCTAAGTCACAACGCTTACCGTTGTTGCCAAGGTACTCCCGAATGGCGGCTTAAGCGTGAGCGCGAGAATGCTTCCATGCGTTCGGCACGCATCGCTGATGGTCGAGACCCCGACACTGGTAAACGCTTACGCAGCAAAAGCCGACAAGAGCTGGAGCGCCAAGCATCTTTAGCCTCAAGGCCATTGCCAACTATTATGCCACCCAGTACAACAGGTCGCACTTGTCCTGACTGCGGTGGCACCGGTAGAAAACATGGCCTGCCTTGTGATTGGTGTGGTGGTAGCGGCAAGCTCCCTCGCGGTTATTAACGGCCATGCCGTTTGGGGCTTTGCGCTCTAAGGTCAGACGTTTATGTCTTGAGTTTGGGTTTTCGGTCACACCATGATAGTTGATACAGCACAAACTCGTGCCTTTTTACCTCCTCGTTTTTGAGTATGTATGGAAAGTTCAGTTAGTTCCATCTACTCACCGCCAAAATCTATGGCGACTCTATTCAGAGTCGCCATTTTGCCAACAAAAAATCTCTCACAGGCTACCACTGTAAGAGATAATTCTTACATTCTATCAATGGTGGAGTGGAGGCGACTTGAACGCCCTACCTCAGCAATGCGAATGCTGCGCTCTACCAGGTGAGCTACCACCCCACTAGCAATAGTATAGCATAGAGCTACTAATCTGTACAGCAAGTTTTTATTCTGCGTCATCGTAATAAATAATGTTGTAAATATTACAACAGCTACTTGATTTTACTTAATTTTTCCTGTAAAATACAAAAGTTGACCCAGCTTTTTAAGCGTATAATCGTCACACTATTATTCTGCTAGTTATCTCCACGGCAGATGATAGATTTATATGTCTTACTAAGCTTGGCGTTTCTACCCTTATTACTCAATTTTCTATCGTCATCATTTCTATGGTTTGCAATAAAATGCTGGCCAGCTTCGGTGCAAATGCTATTTACGGCGCCAACGACCCGCTTGCCATTATCGGCATTTGTATGAAAGTTTTTACGATTGTACTTAGTATTGCCATGGGAATTATTATTGGTGCGTAACCGATTTTAGGCTACAACATTGGCGCTGGCAATTATGACCGCGTTCGGGAAACTTTTCGTAAATGTATGACCGCCACGGTAATTGTTGGGCTCGTCGCTACGCTCGTCTTTGAGGCTTGTCCCGAAGCGATTATTAATATTTTCGGTTCTAATTCTAGCAATCCCGAGCTCTACATGCAGTTTGCAGTGTTAACTTTTCGAATTTTCTTGTCGCTGGTTATTTTTTACCTGTGTCATCAAAGTTATTTCTATTTTCTTTCAGGCGGTCGGTGAACCACTGAAAGCCGCTATTGTTTCACTTGTCCGTGACATTATATTGTTCGTGCTGTTAGTGATTATTTTGCCACACGTCATGAATAATATAAACGGTGTACTCTGGGCAGCGCCAATTGCCGATATTTTTGGTCTCGCAGTTGCCATTGCTTTGATAACACATTATTTTCGCCACCTTGGCCGCACAATTGAGGTTAAAAATTCGGCTGCCACTATTCAAAACTCTCGTCCTGGTGTTATTATCATCATTGCGCGTGAACATGGCTCACAAGGTAAGAAAATTGGTGAGCTTGTCGCCAAGCAACTTGGTGTTCCGTATTACTATAAGGAACTTACCGCTCTCGCTGCGCAAGAGGGTGGCCTAGATAAACAAATCTATGCACCAAAATCTTTTCGCATCGAAAACATCCAGCAAATGTATAATGATGACGATAAAACCGCTAAGAAAAATCTCGAACGCGCCGACCGCAACCGCGCTCAATATTACGAAATGATTTCCGGGCGAAAATGGGGCGCTGCTGAGAACTATGATTTATGCATTAATGCTGCGCTCGGCAAGACGGAAGCTGCTACGACGATTGTCAACCTTGCCAAAAATAAATCTTAACTTACTTCAAAATCACTAAACGCAAGAAACGACCCGTTCCAATCGAGCTGCTTTCTTGAACATAAATATATTTTTATCAAACTATATCACTATCTTTGCATTTTTCGATAATGTTCGAACCTATAATTTATAAAGGTCAGAAACCATCAAACGCACCTTAATTTCAACGTGGTACACCCGATAGGATTCGAACCTACGACACCTGGTTCCGAAGACCAGTGCTCTAATCCGCTGAGCTACGGGTGCATACTCCGTATTATACCATACTCCTAGAAAATTAGCTATGTCGACAACAGGTTGCCTAATGGACTTAGAAAGGAAAATCGATAGAAGAGTAATCACTATAGTTAGCCGCGATGAGGGAATGACTATGTGGGTTACTCTATAATATATATTGCATATTACAAACTTTTAACCTTCATAGCCAAATTTATAGCGATTAACAAAAACTAGATTAGCTAATTTTCTAGAAACCACTTACTTCCGCCAACTTAGGAATGTTAATAGTAAGGAGATGATTAATACACTTAGTAG
>CAYODP010000017.1:0-16655 GCA_964402815.1 uncultured Candidatus Saccharibacteria bacterium
TACTATGAAGCCTTAAAGTTGACCGTCTCTTTTTGCGTTGCATGGCGCCCTCCTTTTGGATTTTATATGGTTTGTGCTACACCCTTGGGAGGAATAATTGTAATGTAATATGCTAAAGGTTTCTGTATCAGAACTTTGTGCTATACCATTCTGATACATCATTACATTTTATCTTTACTAGTTTTTAATATAAGCCCATAAGTAATGCTTATACTAAAAACGACACCGCAAGGGTGTCGAATCCACATTGAACCTGACAGCAGAGCTGTTCAGTCCAACTTGCGGTGCCGTTTCTATCGGGCTAACAGCTACCACAAAAAACTGTTCAGGATTTTCAATGTGAATTCGACAATCCTATTGTACACAATTATTCTCATCATGGCAACTATCTCGCGCTAACTCATAAATGATTTAGTTAAGACTACTACCACTTCTCTCTCCTCTCCCACTAATTAGCTAGTAGGCGTAGTAATACAACGGAGGGAGTGACCATAGTAACGTAAGCCAACGCCATTATTGGACGTAGCCACATAACCGGCATTAACAAATAGGAAATAGGCATTGTTAGCATTATATAACGAGCTAGACCACCAAAACCCGTGAGCTGTATCATTACGAAGACTACCACGTTCTACTACGCCAGCATATTGAAAATCATAAGGTCTAGTTTGGATTTTGTTGCTACCTTGTATCCTCAGATTCTCGTCTGCAGTTGAATCAAATGTAAAGATATTGGCATTACTCATCAAAGTACTAAACCGCCCATTGCTTCCTCCCGTTGGCAATTTCCAACCTTTGGGAGGGTTGCAAAGTGCTTGTTTGTTGTGTACAATAAAAGTGTCTTATTCATTTTGTATCATAGCTCGTAAGCTTTTTGTAGCTTGTGCGTGGTTATTCGCCGTCTTAAAGCGGCACCGCATAAGCAAGTCGGCGATTAGTCTGAGTTGTGATACGGAATAAGACACCTTGCGGTGTCGCTTTTTGTTAGAGAAGATAAATCTTCCGTAGGGTACGTTTTAACCTAAAAGGAGGGCTCCATGCTAAAAATACATCAACCTTATAAATATTTATTAGTCATAGGAACATTGCTTGTTTCTGGAGCTCTCCTTTTAGGTTATTGTAATTCATCATTAGGTTTTGGAGAAACGTTTAAAGCTTATGCAGCAGAAGATTTCTCTACAGAATATAGAACTATCAAAGATATTACTTATATGCAAGATATGAATAGACAAATCTGTTCTAATACAGAAACTCCTGCAGCTAATAGCCCCGTCTCTGCTTACCCTACCGCTCTTCTCATTGATAAACGTGATAATGAAAAATATACCATAGTAAAACTAGAAGACGGTAACTGTTGGATGCAGCAGAACTTGAGATTAAAAGGTGCAACAAATCTAGTTGACCCACAAGGTGAAGGTTATCTTACACCAGAAGATTCTAACGTAGAAGAAAGGTGGCAATTACCAGAAACATTGATTGGCTCTGGAATCTCAATGCCTAGCTGGACAAACAGCAGCACTAGACCACGCTCGGCTAATTTCGACAATACTACTTATGGAATTTATTACAACTGGACAGCAGCAGTAGCTATGTCAGATTCCAGCAGCATAACCAGCGAAGACGTAAATACTAGTATCTGCCCAAGAGACTGGAAGCTACCCTCCAAAACAGAGTTCGATAATATAACCAATGTTTCTGACACGGTAACTGTCAACTCATTCGTATACGCCGGACTTGTCCGCGACGGCTCTCTATATAATGCAGGCTCGTATGGTTATTATTGGTCGCACACGTCCAGTAGTACCTATAACGCTTACCGCTTAGGTTATCATGACAGTAATGCTAGCGTAAGCCTCGATAATCGTCTCAGCGGCTGCTCTATTCGCTGCGTTGCCGCTGGTGGTCTCGAACCCAACAAAGCTCCAGCCATTCCACCAAGTTCTAAAAACGGCAATATTACCGTAAATGTCATACCAACAATAACTCTTGATGTTTCTGATGGAGTTACTGCCACTGCTGAAGCCGATAAAGTAGCTACTGGAAAAATAGAAGCTATAGTTACTAGTAACTCTGATTACGATGTATTATTAAGTGCTACAGAACCAAGATTACTTGGTAAAGAAAACTCTAGTAACTATATTCCAGTTGTTTCTACCAGCAACCCTGTCCAACCAGGTAACGATGCTTGGGGAATATTAAATAAGTCTGGTTTATATGACCCTATTACTACTACCCCAAGTCCATTCGATAATACAGAAAACACTAGCAATAATTCTAAAACTCATACATTTACTGTAGGCATATCAATCAGTCCTTCACTTCCTGCTGATACTTATTCTACAGAAGTTACGGTTACTGCTGCGACAAAATAAGACCGAAATGGCACTTTAGAACGCGGAGCAAAATATAAAACTCTAATCCGAGTTAGAGTTTGCAGCAACCGTCACCCCTGTTAAGCTCCTGTAAAACTCTAATCGGGATTAGAGTTTGAGGAATTTAATAAGCTGGTGAAAAGGCAGTAAATTTAAACATTTTTCTGCCCCAAAGGTTGGAAATTGCCAACGGGAGGAAATAATGGACAATTTAATGCTCTAATGGTGAATGCTGATATTTATACCGCCTCGTCTGGCGATGATAAAACTTTGCAACAACAAGGTGGTCTTCAAGCTAGAAATTTACCATATAATTTACATTACACTGGTCTTGTCGAAAATGGCAATCATTATCGTGGGTCGATGAATGGGTGCTGGTGGTCACGAACAGCTTACCCAGACCATCAGGCTTATAACTTCGACGTTAACGCTGGTAGTGTTCGGCCATTTAGCGGCTTTCCTCGTTCTAGTGGTTTCTCCCTCCGTTGTATTACTACACCTACTAGCTAATTAGTGGGAGAGGGAATGTGGTTCCTAGTCAATACACTTTTCGAAGACCATCCGGACTTACGTCCAGACCAAGGAATTGAGAGAAGATATAATTTTATTATATCTTCCGAAATGACGTCAGGTCTGAAGCGATAGCGCCGGAGGACAAGCGCGACAGCCCTGCGACGGCAGGCGCTGGCGACGCGGGTCGAGAAAAGTCGTATTGGCCAGAAACCACAACAACGCAACCTCACCTAGATTCCGTTAGCGGGATTAGTAGAAGTGACAGCACGAACCATTCTTCATGAAAACGTAGTGACCTAATAACGATGTCTATTCCCCTAGCACTATTGCGAAAAGAGTGCTAATTTGCTACAATATTAATATGAGTTTAACACCGCGCCAAGAAGGCATTTTATTCGCAATTATCGAAGAATACGCTGAGATGGCTGCTCCAGTCGGTAGCGTTACGCTGGCTAAGTTGTTTCAGGTTTCTTCGGCCACGATACGCAGCGAGATGGCGCAGCTCGAGTCGATGGGTTATATTGCGCAGCCGCATACTTCTGCTGGTCGCGTGCCTACCGATGCCGGTTACCGTTATTATGTAAATACTCTCTCAGAGCAACCCGACTTTTCCAATAAGCAAACGCTCCTCGCTTCCAAGTCTTCCGCTCGCGATAATTCCGCGCCCGAGCGTGCTACTCGTGCTTTGGAAGTTCGCGTTAATTCCCAGACCCGCGCTGATTTTGCGATTCGCGGCGCCGTCGATTCGTTGGTTGAGCTGACAGGGAATCTCGGCTTGGCTACTATTGGTGACCAGCTTTACATGTCGGGTATTTCGCGTCTCTTTACTCAGCCTGAGTTTGTTGATAGCGAGCGTGTTCGTGCTGTTGCTAAGCTGCTTGACAATCTCGAACCTTGGTTACGCGAAGCTGCGCCTGGCCAGCCGCTTAATATCTTCATTGGTCAAGAGAATCCGATTGGCAAGACTTCTCAAGTCTCGCTCATCATTAGTCGCTTCCGTTCGCCTTATTCCGACCAGAGTTATATTGGTGTCCTCGGCCCCACCCGCCAAAACTACGCCCGGGTCATGGCGCTAGTGCGCCACGCTGGCGATATTCTCGAAGAAACATTAGCAATCAAGTAAAGGAGTATTATGAAAGAAAAAAAGATTGATGAACAAGAAATGGCCGAGCTCGTCGAAGAAGCCATCCAGCCTACTCCCGAAGAGCAGTTGATTGAGCTGACTAATGACCTCCAGCGCACTCGTGCCGATTTCGAGAACTATCGTAAACAAGTTGAAGCTCAGCGCGCTCAGGCTATGTCCGTTGCTAAGTATGCTACTGTTGAGAAATTTCTCCCCCTCATCGACGACATCGACCGTGCCATCAGTAGCTACCCCGAGCAGCTCGCTCCTCTCGCTAAGATTTTAGACAAAACCCTTAAGTCTCTTAATCTTGAAAAAATTGATTCTCAGCCCGGCACTGAGTTTAACCCCGACTACCACGAAGCCATCTCTGTTGAAAACGAAGATGGCGACACCGAAGTTATCTCCGAAACCTTGCGTACTGGCTATCTCTACGACGGCAGCGTGGTTCGCGCCGCTATGGTGAAAGTCAAGAAAATCACACCAGAGAAGTAGTTTGTGTTATAATTAAACCATGAACGACAACGGAGGTAATGCAGAGTATCGTTATATTAGTCATCGTATCCGCGCTTGCGATTATTTAGTCGTTGCGCAGCTTTTCTTACAGCGCAATTTTCTCCTCGAGCAGCCGCTCACTTTTGACGATATCAAACCTCGCCTGCTTGGTCACTGGGGTACTTGTCATGGCATTAATGTCGCCTATGCCAATCTCAAGACTTATTTTTGCCCACACCACTACACTCCGCAGTCTATCGACAAGAAAACTAAGTCCAACCAGTTCAAAGAAGTTCTCGACAATCTTAACAAGACTCCCGCTGCCAAAGTTGATACTGGCTATCAGCCCACTGCTGATACTCGTGAATGTGATAATTTTTCTTTCATTCTTGGCCCCGGTCACGGTTTTCCCGCACTTCAAGCTAATCTTTTTCTCGACGGTGACCTTGCTAAAGTTGACCCTCAAGCCACTCTTGACGAATCCGGCATTGCTTATATCTGCCGCAATTTCTCGTGGCCTGGCGGTTTTCCTTCCCATGCTAGCCCTGCCACTCCTGGGGTCATTTGTGAAGGCGGCGAGCTCGGTTATGCTCTCGGCGCGGCTTATGGCTATGCTCTCGGCCATCCCGAGAAGACTGTCGCCGTCATGTTGGGCGACGGGGAATTAGAGACTGCCACCGCACTTGCTTCGCTCAACCTTGTCAAAACCGTCGGCAGCAACATCTATAATGGTAAAGTTATTCCGATATTGCATCTTAATGGCTACAAAATCTCCGCTCCTACTCTCTACGGTCGCAAATCCGAGCGTGAGCTCAACGAACTAATTCGCGGTTTCGGCTACACTCCGCTCTGGATTGAAGGCGATTCGCCCGAAGCTTTCCAGGGCCGCCTGCGTGAAGCCAAAAATCTCAAGCATCCTTTCCTCGTCCTCAAGACCGAGAAGGGCGCTACCGGCCCCAAAGAAGTCCATGGCAAAAAAGTCGCTGGCAATTATCTCGCCCACCAGATTCCGCTTCTCGATGCCAAGACTGACCCCGCCGAGCTCGACATCCTCAAAACTTGGCTCAAAAGTTACGATTTCCCCGAATTATTTAGTAGGGAGAAAGGATTTACCTTATGATAGACCTCGTCGAACATCCCGGCGCCGAAAAGTTCTCTCCCGCCAAGCGCATCGGTGCAGCCATGGCTAGCTACATGTTACGCCATCCCGATTTTTATCTTTTCTCTCCCGATGAGACCACTAGCAACAAGCTCGACGCCACTTACGAAGTCAGCACGCGTGCCTGGGAACTGCCGCAAGAAAGCTGGGATTTACCCGAAAGCCCTAACGGCCACATCATCGAAATGCTCTCGGAGAACACTCTCTTCGCCTGCATGGCCGGTCACCTCATGAACGGCGAGCCTGCCGCCATGACCAGCTACGAAGCCTTCTTCACGATTATTACCGCCCAAGTTATGCAGCATATTAAGTTCCTGCAACAATCCGACCAAATCAGCTGGCGCAAACCCATCCCCTCGGCCAATCTTCTCTCTACTAGCACTTGTTGGCGCCAGGATCACAACGGTTTCACGCATCAGTCGCCTGCTCTGATTTCTCTCTTGCTCAGCAATCCTAGCAACAAAGCCAACTGCCTTTTCCCGATTGATGATGTTGCCGCCGAGTCGGCCTTCATCTATATGATGCGTAGCCAGAATCTCGTCAATCTCAATACTTTTAACAAGACCGACCAGCCCCGCTGGATTGATTCTCATCAGGCCGATGCTAGTTTTCATGATGGTGGCGCCACCGTGCTCGACTTCATCTCCGACGATGACCCCGATTACGTCTTGGTTGGCGTTGGCGATATTGTCTCTTGCGAAGCTATCGAGGCTATTAAGCTCCTTAAGAAAGACCTTCCCGCTAAGCGCTTCCGTTTTGTTAATATCTCAGCTTTATCTTATGGCGCTATTGGTACTGCTGAGCGTAAACTCAAGCCTGACGAGTTCAACCAAATTTTCACTCCCAATAAGCCTATCATTGCTAATTTCCACGGTTTCCCCGAGACACTGCGCGCCATTCTCGACCGTTATGCCGACCGTAACCGTGTGCGCGTCCACGGTTTTCTCGAGCGGGGAAGCACTACTACGCCATTTGAGATGCTCAGTGTCAACGAAGCCTCGCGCTACCATCTTGCTATCGACATTGCTCGCCTCGAGAAACAGCCCGAGCTCGTCCAGAAATACCAGAAAATCCTCACCAAGAATCATACTTATGCTCACGAGCACGGCGTTGATTTTGTTAAAATCTCTTGACAAGTTAGCATAAGTGTGATAACATGGAAGCATAAGCTACTTCGGTGGCTAGTTGTTGATGCATATAATGCATTCTAACTGCTCTCCATCTATTCAAAAACTCTAAAATCTATGTTATAATATCAAAATGGAATTATTTATTTTAATCTGTACCCTAGCCATTCTTGCCGAAACCACCCTTCTCCTTCTCAAAACCGGCCGTAAACCCATCTTAAATACTAATCAGCGACGCAAAGTTTATGTCGACACCTCCGCCGTCATGGACCCGCGTCTGCTTGCCGTAGCTCAGACTGGCTTTATTGGTGACGAAATCCTCATCCCCCGCAGCGTCATTCATGAGTTACAACTCCTAGCCGATGGTAAGGATTCGGAAAAGCGCTTGCGCGCGCGTTCTGGACTCGACACTGTCCGTGAACTTGAGCGGGTAGTTTATTTTAACACTACCATCGTTGGCGACCAACTCGACCGCACTCCCGTAGATAATCGCCTCCTCGAGCTTGCTCAGGCTAATCACGGTCTTATCTTAACTAACGATTATAATTTACAAAAAGTCGCCGCCACCGAGCAAGTCGACGTTCTCAATCTCCATGAACTAGCTCTTGCCCTGCGTAGTGAATATCTCCCCGGCGAGCGTACCACGGTCAAAATCGTTTCCGCCGGCAGCAACCCTCGTCAAGGTGTCGCCTACCTGCGTAATGGCACCATGGTCGTCGTCGAAAATGCCGAAGACAAAATCAACAAAGAAGTCGAGATTGAGTTCATCCGCCTTAACCAAACTCCGTCCGGAGCAATGATGTTCGCCAAACTCGTCGGGAATAACAGCCCGCGCCAAAAGTTTTCCGCGCGCCGCCGCACCAAACTTACTTCTAACCGCGCTCAGCGTTCCACTAAGCGCGGCTAAATCCTTCCTGTTCCTATCTCAAGTAATTACTCTTCATCTGGGTCGGGAATGGCTGCATTATTGCTATTGCTGCCATTGTCCGACATCACACCCGTACTAAAGTTGTAGTAAACATTGTAGGTATTTCCGCGTGCATCAGCGATTTCCAAAATCGCTTCCTTTTCGTTGCCGTTGAGTGACTGCAAGATACCTTGCGAGATACTAGCCGCCCCAATATTACCATTTCGGCGCATGGCTCCATCAATATATAATGTATAGCTTGAGAGTTCGTTCAGTGCATCTGGCGCGAAAGTAATTGTCATAGCCTTCTTATCGCCACTTACATTAATTGACAGCAACTCCAAGATAGAATCTGAAGACGGCGTATAAACACAATCATCCTCTGTATCATAATCATACGGGTCTGGCGCCGAGAAGCTCTCTTTGCCGGTGATTGGGTCAATCACTTTCGTCACTTCCACCGAAATCCGCAAACGCTTTGGCGTACAAGTGCTTGCTCGTTTATGGTTAATCGAGTTAAACTCCACTTCATCTTTGCTTGTACCGGACTTGTCTTCACTGTACCAGCTCGGCCAGATGTCTTTTCGACCGCCAATTGTCAGCTCTTGAATTCCCGATGGCTTAACCGGCTCATCGCCCGACTTCCATTTGCCTTCCTCGGCGTACAGATTCTTGTGGACATTTTCCATATAGTCGTTCACCACGCGCCGCACCACTTGGTTTGTGCTGCTCGACAATCCCGAACCGTCATGATTACCATTCCAAACTACCGTCGCTACTGCCGTCGAATAGCTTGCCATCCAAGAATCCTTGGTTACTGCGCTATTGGCAGTTGTGGTCGTACCAGTTTTGCTTGCCGTCCAGACTCCAGGTACTACGAACCCGAAGGAGAACGCTTGCTGGCCGAAGTTGAGCTGTGAGCGTGATTCGGCATCGCTCAAAATACTCGAAAGCATATACGCCACCTGCTCATCCACTGCGCGCTTTCCAGCCGAATCTTTCCATGATTCTACGACCTTACCCGACTGGTCTTTCATTTCTAGCACATACGCCAGCTCTTTATAAGTTCCACCTCGTGCTAACGAAGCATAAGCGTTAGCGTGTTCAATCGCCTTCACGCCGCAGCCACTTCCGATTGCGATTGACAACCCGCCTGCATGGTCTGTACAGTATGACAAATCGCCTAGAGCGTGCGCCGTCTCAATCCCCTTATCAATCCCTACAATCGCCAGCGCTTTCACTGCACCAATGTTCAAAGAGTTGGACAACGATTGACGAATCGTAATATCGCCATAGAAGCGCCCCGTTGCGTTCGTCATCGCACACGGCCCAGTGTTGCCAGCGCAATACATTGCATCAATATTCTCATCTCTTAGGTGCGTCCCCGGCCCATACACAATCGGCCCGTCTTTCATCGAGAACAAAGCAGCATAATCCAGAATCGGCTTAATCGTCGAACCTGGCTCCAGCAGCGACGTCGTCGCATTTACCTCACCGTAAATCGGCGTATTCCAATCCACCGAGCCTACCATAGCCAAGACTTGGCTGGTCTCTACGTCTACCGACGCCAACGCGATATTGTCACTGTTGTTAGCATAGCGCAATTTATCACCTTCTGCCACTGCCGCTTCCGCCATCTGCTGTGCACGATAATCTAGCGTGGTCTTAATCGTATAGCCGCCCGTCCGCATCGTTTGGATGCCATATTTTTCTTCCAGCAACGACTTTACTTCCATCACAAAATGTGGCGCTTTAATATCAGTGTATTGGTGACTTTCTGGCAAAATCTGATCCAAAATCGGCACCTCTTTCGCCTCGTCTGCCTCGGCCTGAGAAATGTAGCCCATCTCCACCATTACGTCTAGCGTTTTATGCTGACGCGCAATCAGAGCTTCATTTCCATAAGTATTGTAAGGATTAAGCACCGCTGGGTTATTCGGAATTGCCGCGAGCAAGGCCGACTCCGCCAAATTCAGCTCCTTCGCCGACTTACCGAAGTAAGTCTGTGCCGCACTCTCAATTCCATTCCGTCGTCCGCCGTAGGGCGACTCGTTCAAGTACATCGTAATAATCTGCTCTTTGCTGTACATTTTTTCCAGCTCAATCGAGAGAATCAATTCCTTAATCTTACGCGAAATCCCACCGCGGTTCTGCGACGCCGCCTCGTCCGAGAAGTACACCTGCTTAATCAGCTGCTGCGTCAAAGTTGAGCCACCTTGCACCCCTTGCCCAGTCACCGTCGAAATCGCCGCCCGCATCAACGCCCACAAATCCACCCCTGGGTGCGTATAGAACTTTCGGTCTTCAATCGCCACCGTCGCCTGCCGCACATAAGTAGAAATCTGATCTTCATCCACCACCAAACGGTAATCCGCGCTCCCCTTATCTTCCCAGAGCACCTCCCCATTCCGGTCGAGATAAGTATTCACCGTCTCCGAAATCGTCAAATCGTTCAGCTGAATCTCTTTCAACTGATTTTTATAGTATACAAACAGCGCCCCCACCGCAATAATTCCAATCAAAATACAAGCGGCAAAAACCTTCCCAATCCGTTTTAAGCCGTCTTTGGAAAACCAGTAAGCCTTAATCCGCTCCCACCGAAAGTGTGCAAAAAACCTCGCCGGCTGCTCTTTTGGCAATGGTGCCAAACTCGCCTTGCCCTTACGGGAGGACGGTTTCTTCTTTTGGTTTACCAAACTCGAATAAACCCCCACGCTCGAACGTTTTGAGTTTTTCGAGGTATCTTTTCCAAAAACTTTCATATCTATATTATAACACGAATAGATTTACGGCAAAATAACATTTTTGTAATAGTTTCGCCAGCCCCAGTAAGTAGGGAATCTCTCAGCTTATCTTAAGTTTTACCACCTGTTTTAGCCCAAAATCTGCCAAAAACAGACAAAATCGCACAAAACTATTGACTTTTTAACTAAAGTGTGCTATAATGATAAGATATACCGTTATTTTATGACGGCAAACTTGTTTTTTCCGCGTTTCAACAGAGCAATCTGCTTAATCTCGGTATCTTCTTTCACTTTCTCGCCGTTTACGGTAATCGCCCCAGCTTGCGCCAGTTTACGCGCTTCGCCCTTACTACTCGCCAAACCCGTCGCCACTAGTGCATCAAACAATTTCTCGCCGCGCTTTGTGCAAGCTAAATACTCGCCAAATTCTACAATTTCGTCCTCTAGTAGCTCCCCTAAATCCCCCTCGAATAGTCGCTCGGTCATATTTGCTATCGCATCGGCATTTTCCTTACCATGCACCACGCTCGTCGCTCCCCAAGCTAAAGCTTTTTGCGCCGCTCGCCGTTCGGGATGGTCGACCTGTTCTGCCATAATTGCATCAACATCAGGTTTGTCAAACAACGTGTAAATCTTGAGCAAATACTCTACTGCGCTGTCGGGCTGATTCAGCCAGAACTGATAAAAATCGAAAATCGAGGTCTTTTTTGCATCCAGCCAGACTGCATTGCCTTCTGACTTGCCAAACTTCCGCCCAGTCACCGGGTCAATAATCAGCGGCGTTGACCAGGCGTCCACCGTAGCATTCTCTAGCCGCTTAATCAAGTGGATCCCTGTCGAGCAGTTCCCAAACTGGTCTGCTCCGCAGAGTTGCAAATCTACGCCATATTTACGATACAAATGCAAGAAGTCATACCCCTGAATCAAAGTATAAGAAAACTCCGCATACGAAATCCCACTTCCACCTTCGCCAATTCGATTTTGTACAAACTGTCGGTCTAGTAGCTGCGTCATCGAGAAGTTCTTGCCGACTTCCCGTAAAAAGCTCAAATAATTGATGTTTTTAAACCAGTCATAGTTATCAACCATCACCGCTTCATCGCTGTGAATCACTCGCTCCACCTGTTTCTTGATGCAAGCCTTATTATGCTCCACCTCGTCTAGAGTTTTCAAGTCGCGTTCGCCATTTTCTTTCGGGTCGCCAATCTGTCCGGTCGCTCCGCCCACCAACAGATACGGCTTATAACCATGCCGCACGAAACACGCACACATCATCAACGCCGCCAAGTTCCCAATCGTCAGGGAATCAGCCGACGGGTCTGCTCCCCAGTAAAACTTCTTCGACTCGCGCGTATCAAGCTCTGCCGGGTCTTTTATCGTCGTCTCCGCGTGAAATCCACGCCATAGCAATTCTTCTGATAATTTCATATGTCTAACATTATAGCATCCTTCACTAGAAAAAACCACCTCTAAAGAAATAAGTTGATGCTTAGCCAATAGCTCTACCGACACTACTTTTCATTATTAACCCAAAAATACTAGTCTCGCCGCGTCCATGGTCATTTTTATGCTACAATAGGTACAACTAACTGGAGATTTTATGCGCTCAGCTCTACATCAAGCCCCTATTATCACTAAAAAGGTTCTTGCCTTCGACATTGACCAAACCCTCAATATCGCCAAAACTCCCATTCCTCCCGAAATCGCCGAAGTTTTGACTAAACTACTAAATCATTTTGAAATTTGTCCAATTTCTGGTCAAAAATACGAGCAATTTCTCATCCAAATCGTCGACAAGCTTCAGGCAGCTGGTGCCAAAGACGCTCAACTCGCCCATCTCCATCTCTTTGCTGCTCAAGGCACGCAGTATTACTGTTACCGAGACGGTGCCTGGCAACAAGTCTATAATTACCCTCTTTCTACAGAAGATGTTGCTAAAATTACCTCTGTGCTCGAAGCTTCCGCTAGAGAATTAGGCTTCTGGGAAGCCGACCAGCTCGCCGAAGGTGATGAAATTATCGAAAATCGCCTTTCTCAAATCACTTTTTCCGCTCTTGGTCAAAAAGCTGGCACGGAGGCCAAATACGCCTGGGACCCTGATATGAAAAAACGCGAACAGATTGTCGCTAAATGTCAAGAGAAGCTCCCCGATTTTCTCTACGAAATCGGCGGTACTACCTCTATCAACGTCGCCGCTCCCGGCATGAACAAACAGTTCGGCATGACTCACTTGCTCGAAGAACTCGACGTCAAAAAATCCGAAGTTCTCTATTTTGGCGACATGACCCAGCCCGGCGGGAACGATTACCCAGTCGTCCAGATGGGCATTGACACCATCACCGTTCGCTCGCATGAGGACACGCTCTACGCTTTGCGTGGCATCGCTGGCGCCATCTCCGCTTAATCTAATCTGTTCTAGTATTTTTTACAACATTTACAGATGTAATTATCAACAAATGTTTGAAAATACAGTACTTTTATTGTAAAAACTACAAGAAAATCATGAGTAATAACTTAAATTATAGTTTTTAGGTGCTTTCTGCTGTCATCATCCATATTCTTCTCGTGTTTAAACCCTTCGCCATTTTAATTTTTATGGTACAATAGTATTATGAAATCATATATTGTGGGCAACTGGAAGATGAACTTTTCTGTTGGTGAATCTTCGGTTTATCTTCATAAGCTTTTGCAACGGACGCACGCTTACCGCGACATCGAAGTCGTCGTAGCGCCGTCTTTCACATCTTTGCAGCCACTCTCCTTGCAAATCGACCGTAAGAAGATGCGCCTTGCTGCTCAGTCGGCCAATGCGCACGATTTTGGCGCTTATACTGGTGAGATTTCTTGCACGCAGCTGCGTGGAATTGTTGATTATTGTATTGTTGGCCATTCCGAGCGCCGTCATCTCTTTGGTGAGACGAATAAGCAGGTTCGTGCTACCGTCGCCGCCGCCATTCGTAATCAAATCCGCCCCATCCTTTGCATCGGCGAGACCGAGACTGAGAAGACTTTTGGTGAAGCCCGCGATGTCTTGCGTGACCAACTTTTAAGCGGTCTTTCCGAAGTTTCCCGCGAAGACCTCGACAAGGTAATTATCGCTTACGAACCGGTCTGGGCTATCAGCACTACTACTGATGCACATCTGGCCAGTCCTGACGACATTGCCGACACTGCCCAGTTCCTCCATCAAACCCTCGCGAGCTCTTATGGTAAAGACGTCGCCGATTCTATCGCTATCTTGTATGGCGGCAGCGTGAACCCGTCCAACGCTGGCGGCTATCTCACTATTCCAGGCATTTCTGGGCTGCTTATCGGTAGTGCTAGCCTGGTGGCCGACCAGTTTATTGACATTATCGAAACCGCTAAAAAAGTAAAATCATAATATAATAAATACTATCATGGACAAAGCTACTGCGTCACAATCGAGTCAAGCTCCAGCTGCCACCTCAGCGGCTGCGGCTGCGCAGTCGGCTAACCCTCCTGTCGCTCCCGTTCGCTCGGCCAAGGATGCTATCAACGCTATGTACGCTCAAGGCTCTAATAAGCGCCTCAGTGACTATCTTGCCACTTCCGCTAAAGATATTATTAATAATAACCGCGCCAGTGATAACCGCAAGTCCGCTACCAGTCTACACCGCAATTCCTTGCAGCACAAAATGGAATCCGCGCGCCCTTCCGCTTCCGGCATGTTGCGTATGGCCAAGTCTGAGCCTCAGCGCGTTCCTAGTGACCTCAGTGCGTCTATGGATCCGCTGGCTCGTAAGACTGCACCCGCGCCGCAAAAACGCCCCATTCGCGTCGCTACTGAGCCAGCCGCCGCTCCTGTCGTCAAAACTTCGCTCAAGCTCAAGCCCAAAAAAGCCCCTATTACCGTTCCGCCGCAAAATCTCCAAAATCCTGCTCACCGCCCCAGTGTCGCCGCCAGTCCGAAGGGTCAAACTGCTCTTGCGAAATTATTAGCTAACCGTCAGCGTGCTAATTCTGCCACCACCACCGCTCCTGCTCCGTCGTCCACTGTCAACGAGTCCGTCCGCGTCCTCCAGCAAGCCGCTCAAAAAGTCACTCAAAAAGCTGCTCCTTCGGCTGCTCAGCCCGTAGCAAAGCCTCAGCGCCGCACTTCGCGTGGGCTGATGCAAGATATTGTCCGCCCACGTCGCCGCCCAGTTCCTGCCGACTCGGTCAAGCAGCGCTTCCAAGCCGCCCCGCGCGATTATACTGCCAACACCGAGACCCAAGCTTCCGCCTATGCCGGTTTTGCGCAGCCCGGGCCTGAGCCAGCTACTCCGCCCGTTAAACAACCCGTCGAGATTTATGGCATGATGGACGAGGAGCCCGCCGGAAAGTCCGACCGGCTGGGTGTCGTCGAGGATTACCATCCGCAAAACTCTACTCCCGCTCCAGCTGCCCCCGCCCCTGATAATAACAAATATTCCATTGCCGGCCAGTCGCCTTTCTTCCTCAAGTCCGTCACCGTCGAGAAGCGTCCTCTTTCTAACTCCGCCCCACGCCGCAGTGTTGCCCCCGAAGGCACTCTCTACGAACGCCCTAATACCGACCCCGTCAGCAAGAAAAATCATTATGATGCCAAACCTCCCAAGGAAACCAAAAAATCCGTCCCTACCAAGCCTACTGTCATTATTCCGGCCAGTCGTCGCTCGCACGCACCGTTCATCTTTTTACTGATCCTTACTATCATTCTCGGCGCAGCCGTCGGCGCCTTCATCTACCTCTGTTTCTTCCAGTATATGGAATAGCTAGCAAAAGGCACCCGGTCGGGTGCCTCATCTGTTAGTTATAGCGGTCAAACATTTGTGCAAATTCCCGAAAGCTCAGCTCCGAGTTTTGCGTCCGTTTCAGCCAGCGGTAGCTTCTCCAATCTACCAGAACCCGCCCATACAGAATCGCAATCATTGCCATTTGTACCACGGCTAAGACTCGTACTATCTCTAGCAAGGGAACTGCCTGCTCTTCTAACCAGAGCGCCGCCGTAAAAACTGCCGCAAACGGCACCGTCACAAGTGTCAAAATTACTTTCATGGTTGGCGTCATCGTGTTGCGCAGCGGCCGAGTATTTTTGAGTACTGACTCGTGCAACGGGTGCAGCCACCGACCAGTTTCGTCATTGTAGCCATAACGCCTACAGCTCGACAATAGCATTATCGTCATACTCGCAAACATCGAAAGCGCTTGTGCCGCGCAAATAATGTCTATGAGCCACTCGCGCGTGGTGGATTTATCTTGGACTAAATTTTGAATTAAGACCACACCGGTCATAATCATTTCTATTCCGTCCATTATCCACGCTATACTTAGCCAAGAACCCGCTCGCGCTCTGGTTAGCTGTAGCACTTCGCCTGGCCAGCGCATCAGCTCGGTTTCTTGCTTTGGTTTGTTGTTCGACTTGTTGTTCGACTTGTTGTGTTTCATCAAATCACCTCAACCTAAGATTTAGGCACCCCAAAACCTACCAATCAATTTCTGAGTTGGTTGACCGTCGTAAAGGTACTTAGGGGCTTCCTATACCCTAATTGTAGCACAGAATATCAAAATTGTCAAGTAAAACGTGACCGTAGTTGACTATCTCATGGTTATATAATAAAATGGCACTATGTGCAATAATACTGCCAAAACTATTGAAGCTGAGCTAGACGAAATTGCCCATTTTTTTGCCCATAAAACTACTGATGACATTTGTTTTGCTGACGCCGACACGGCAGATTTTAAGATATACTCTTTATATCAGGAATGGACCAAGGCCTGCCCGGAATCGTTTTCAGAGCAATTCCCGTATTTTGACCAACTATGGGAAATTCTCAGTAGCTGGAAAGTCGGCGAAGCCAAGTCGCATAGCGACCGTCAGCAAATCATCGACTTAGCTCAAAAACATCTCCAGTCCTAGCGTTTTTATCTAAAAAGGGGATCACGCCCAAAACCAACGTCATATGATACAATATAACTGTACTAAACTTATGATAAAATAGTGAACTGTCCATTTGTCGACTCATAGGACTGTGCCGAGCTGCAATGGCATCATGAGTGGACTCTTCGGGACGTCTTTATCGAGTCCAGGACAGTTCATAGGTTTAGTACACCCTCGTGGTGCCATTTTTGTTTATGACGATAGGCTCTTCGAGATGTTTAACCTAAAAGGAGGGCTCCAATGCTAAAAATACATAAACCTTTAACTAGCAATAAAGTCACAATAGTTAGTTTAC
>CAYODP010000018.1:0-16458 GCA_964402815.1 uncultured Candidatus Saccharibacteria bacterium
TGAGGGTAGCAGTAGCTACTTCAGCTTTGTAACCAACGAGGGTTTGGGCAATCTCCTCGTTAGACTGGGTAGTATTACCAGTTGCTTTAGAGTAAGCATCAGCAAGAGCCATGACGAGGTTGTAATTTACAACGCCGCTACCGTCTGCGTTTTCTTCAGCATTCTTAAGGGCAGTTTCGACTGCACCAGTCCAGACGCTGAATTTGTAGGTGTTAGCTGCGTCAGCAACAAGACCGCAGAGGTTGGTAAGGTTGACAATTTGAAGAGCTTTGCCGTCTTTCTCGGTAGCATCTTTGAGAGCTTTCTTACCAGTTTTGGTCAAGACGCCGTTAGCGTTAAGAGCATTAACGATGGCATCGTAACCGGCAAGATACTTGGTGTTAGCTTCAGAGATAACATCAACAGAGTCGATAAGGGTGTCATATTTTGCCAAAGCAGCAGGGCCAGCAATGGTATTAAACTTCACAACCAATTCACCATGGCTAGCATCGGTCATGTATTTGCTAATAGGATCTGCATAGCTGATGTCGGTGTAGCGATCGCCCTCGACTAGGTATGGATTGAGCTCGAAAACGGCGTCGATGAAAGCGCGTTGATCATTGTCGTGGAAGGCAGTGAGAATGGTGTCAGCTAGATCGTAGTAATCGAGATTCTTAGCTTCTTCGATAGCATCAGTGATAGCTTGGCTGAGAGTGATGTCGCCATCAGTGTACTTCTTAGCGATTTCGTCAAAGAACTTCTGAGAGTTGTTTTCAGGAACATTGAGAATCTTAGCCTTAATGGCATCGAATTGACCCATGTTAAGAACTTTCTCGTACTTCTTGTTCTCATCGATGTCTTTGATAACATCGTTAAGAGCCTTCATGTTCTTGTAAGTCTGATTTGCTTTGACGTATTCAACAGCGTTGAGTACTTCAGCTTCGCTTGCATCACCCTTTACAGAAGGACGAGCATCTTTGTCGGCAACGGTGAAAGCGCTAACAGTATTGCTAGTACTTACGACAGGCGCAACAACACCTAAAGCAAATGCTAATGCGAGAGCAGCCAAAACTTGACTTTTCTTCATTATTATTCTCCTTAATGAATTAATTGTTAACTAACTCTATTTTACGCAATAAAAAAAAAAAAATGTCAAGCACTTTTGACCCCTTTTGTGGACATTTTGCTGAATTTTAGGGAAAAACTCCCAATTTTTTGACATTCTACTTCATTCGTGCTGTGCTGAAGGGCGTCGGTTCGGAAGAGGCCTTCGGCTTCTTCGCTCACGCTCCTACTTCAGTTCAAGCACTTTTGACCCCTTTTGTGGACATTTTGCCGGAAATTAGGCGAAAACGCCCATTTTTTTGACATTCTGCGAGAGTCGTGCTGTACTGAAGGGCGTCGGTTCGGAAGGCTGCGCGATTTCTTTGGCAAAATCAGGTCAAATTTGGGAAAAATTGGCAAAACTGAAGGTTAGATTTGAGCTAAATTGAAGAGAAATAGTGAATTTTGAACGAAATGATAATCATTCGAGGCAAAAAAGTGTTAATTCCCTAATTTTAAGGAGAATATTGATAAGTTTTTAAGCTTATTTTAAGAAAACTAACGCTTTTCTGCCTCTAATGGACGAATCGGAAACCTGTGCTGCCGTGAGGAGCAGCACGGGCGTAATATGTCATTATTTGTGTTTAGGAATGAACATGTCGACTTGTGGACCAGTAGGTTCAGTGGGGCGCTCGATAGCGACAGCTTCGAAACGTTCGATAACAGGGTCGGAAGCTTCTTCACTGGTGATGGCTTGAGATTCGATTTCGGCAACCATGTCGTCAAGGATTTCGGCTTGGCGGCGTTTGTAAACGCGCTTGCTGTAGAGGGAGAAGGTGAGGCCAGCGCCAATCATAAGCGGGACGATAGTGCTGATGGCGCCGATGATGCCGTAATTCTGGATGAAACCAGTATCTGGGACAGTAGTGGCAGCACCGCCGTCTTGGACAATGGCGTAGACACTGAGGTGATCGGTGGTGAAGGAAAGTTGGCCATCGGCATAGGAAGCGGGAAGTTGCTCAAGGTCGGATTCGGTCTTAACATAATAAATACTGGAGTGGGCACCGTCGAAATCGCTAGGAACTTTGATAGAGACCATGACGGTTTGGTCGAGATCGACAGGCTGACCGGCTTGGTCTACAATGATGATGTCGTAGAAAGCGTGGTGCTTACCGGAAAAGCTGGCGACGTTGTAGTTGGCAGGAGCGTATTGGACGCGATAGTCGGCGCTAAACTTACCGGTGACGGAAATGAGGCCGTCAGCGGTAGAAATAGTGGTGTTGGCGCCATCGTCATGATTGGGCTGAACGGGGCGGTTGGGGCGATTAGGGCGGGAAGCAGGCGCAGTGACTACGGTGCCATCGGCATTGATGATAAGATTGTCGGCGAGATAACCGTTGGTCTCAAAGTTAGCAACGTCAGTGCCGGAGAAAGTACCAGCGGTAATCACGATGTCGTCAAGGGCGTAATCGCCACCAAAGACGGCGTGATTGGGACCAGCGGTGAAAGTGCCACCATTAATATTAATATCGGCTGCGGCGGTAATAGAACGGGTAGCAGTATCGCCGTATTCGTAGAAAATATCGTTGGTGCTGGTGTAGGTGCCGCCGTTGATATTGATGACGATGTCTTCGTTGGAATATTTGGTGTGGTGTTCAATTTGGAAGGCTACGCCAGTGCCGTCGATGCCGCCAGTGCCGGTACCGGGAGCGTCAAAATCGCCGTTGGCGGTAAGCTTGGTACCATTGAGGGTGAAGTGGCCGGCTTTGAGACCGATGCCCATTTTGCCAGTGAGAGTGGCGGCGCCGATAGTCCACTGACCATAACCGGCGGCGTAAATAGGCGCGTTGTCTTCGTAAGAGCCGCTAGCGGTAAGCTGGGCGGTGTCGCCGATGTTGATGCGAGGAGCATTGGCGGATTCTTGAATATTGCCATGAATACTCAGGCCATAAGCACCGTCGGCTTTGCCATTATAATTAACGACTACGCCATAGCAGCGAGGATCTTTGGAACTAGTGGCAGTGCTGTAAGGCATGATGGCGAGGCCATACTGGGTGGCGCTACGAAGAGTGACATTTGGATTGATAGTGACGACGGTATAATTAGTGGCGTTGCTGTCGGTAGAACCTTTGACAAGAATGACGCCCTTGGTGGCGGAAATAACGCCGCTACCGGTGATGGTGACATTACCCTGAGCGATGGTGAAAACGTTGCTGTTGGTGGTACTGAGGTTGAAACCGTTGAGGTCGATGACGAGCGGGGTGGTGCGCGCGATTGTAACGGCAGCCTGGGCAGCGCCGAGGGTAATATTGCTGCTCAAAACAACGCGGGCGACGGAATTGTTCTGCACGGCGGAGACGAGAGACGCGGCGTCGGCTACTTCTAGAGAGTCGCCAGTGACCTGTTCGGCGGCAAATGCGGGAGCGGGCGCAATAATGGTGGCGGCCGGCACCGCAATACCCAGCATAAAAGCTAGGGCAAAAATAGCATGAGTGTGGAGATTTTTCATGTGTTTATTTCCCTTATATTCTTAGTTTATATTTTAGCAAAACTTTTATGCTTGTAAAGTACTTTTGCAGAGAAAATGGTGAGCGGGAGTTTTCCACAGGGAGAGTGTAATATTAATCGCTATAAAAATATAGCATAATAATAGTTTTGTTCCGTAAATACGCTTTTCCGTCCCTATGGTCTACTGTCTGCGTCGTTCGATAGAGAAGAAACTAGTTTCTTCTCTATACTCACTTTCCTCGGCAGGGCGGTCGTGACCTCCGGGAGTCCCGAGAAAAAGGTATTTTGCGAAACAGCCTGTTCAATGTTTCAGGAAACATATACAAGCCATCTTGTTGTAAAAATTACAATAAAATTGCCTGATTTTGTTGATGATTGATAATTCCCTATCTGTAAATGTTGTAATTATGACAATAGAAAGACTAGGCGCCAACGCGGTCTTTGGAATTTTTGCGAGTGGAGTTATTCTCGATATAATCAATAATCTTCTCGGCGACGTTACGACCAGTGATTTTCTCAATGCCGAAGCCTGGCGAAGCGTTAACCTCGAGAACGAGCGGTCCACGACCAGAACGCATTAAATCAACACCAGCGACATGCAGACCCATGGCTTTGGCGGCGCGGACGGCAATGCGCTTCTCTTCGGCGGTAAGCTTAATGCTGGAGCCACCACCACCCTTGTGTAGATTACTGCGGAAGTCATCATCAAGGGAGCGACGCTGCATACTAGCAACTACGCGTGAGCCAACGACGAAGGCACGAATATCGGTACCAGCGGATTCCTTGATATACTCTTGGAGAAGAATGTTGGTACCGTCTTCGTTATAAAGATAGAAGGCTTGAAGGGCGGATTTGGCAGCCTTCTTGGTCTCGGCGAGAACGACGCCGTTGCCATGAGTGCCAGAGGCGAGTTTGATAATAACTGGTAGGCCAATCTGCTCGAGAAGGTCGTCAATATCGGTAGTGTTGCGAGAAACGAGAGTCTTGGGCGTATCAATGCCAGCTTTGGTAAGAATCTGCTGGGAGCGCAGCTTATCGCGCGCACGCGTAATCGCAATCGAGCTGGAAACCGTCCAGATACCTTGCATCTCAAACTGGCGCACCACGGCACAGCCATAGCGCGTCATATTATTAGAAATACGGGGCAAAATCGCATCATACCCCTTGAGCGGACGGCCGTGATAGTAAACGACTGGGTGTTTCTCATCCAGGGAGATGTAGCAGTTTTTGTATTTGACGACTTTGACTTGGTGACCACGCTTCTCGGCTTCCTCAACCAAGCGTTTAGTGGAATAATTGGCGTTGCCATTAGACAAAATTGCGATTTTCATAACAGTTTAATTATACCACGTTTCGGAAGATAGTCTACTATTATTACATCGGCATAAGGGGTTTGGCTGTATAAATAGGTTTCGCTCTTACGGACTATACAGGAGTTATGAGTTGGCGAATAACGCCCTTGCACAGAAACAAGAAGCCATGTTATAATGAAATGTTTTATACCAATTTAGCGTTTGACGACATTACTGTCGCCGACGGAAACGACATCACAAGGAGAAATCTTGTTTGCGATGTAAGTCGTCAGCCGGATTGGTATAAAACACCCTTGTGGTGTCGTTTTTATTGGCGCCCTAGCGTTAAAGGTATAGAAAAGGCCGCTAGGGCGGTCTTTTGTTCTGAGCTTGGCATGAGCAAGGTTTGCGGGAAAAGTGGCAAGATGGGCGAAATTGTGGGGTTAGGATTGATTTTGCATGTATTTCTGGTGGAATTTTTGAGGGTTGGCGGCAAATTCGGCTTTTAGCTTATCGCTCCGGAGAGTGGCGGGACGAGGGACGGCGATTTTGGAGACATCAACGAGGAACTTGTTTTGGATGGTTTTGCGGCCGATGAGGACGGGAAAACGGTTTTTGCTACGGTCGGAAAGGGTGAAACGCGTGCGAATAGTTTTACTGTGGACTTTCATGGGGAGAGTGACGCGGTAGCGAATAGTGGTGTGACCGGTAGAATTGCGCACCTGCTGGACACTAAAGTCATCAACAGTGATAATTTCCCCGGTATAGAGCGGGTGCTCAGGGCCGAGGAGAGTAAAATGGAGCTGGCCGGAGGCATCGAGGGTGAGGTTGCTAACCCAGAGACACGAAGAATCGGCGCCAGTGTCAACCTTGGCAGGAATCTTGGAGATGCCGGCGATGGTGACGAGGGCGTTATTACCGATGATTTTGAGATTTTGATGCGACATATATCTTTCTATTATAGCACATATGATTAAATAAGTCAATAGATAAAACGTAATTTTTGACGGTTTTGGTCAAGATTGACATTTTTGAGGGATTTTCGGCGAGATTTTTGCGATTTTTGGATGATTTTAAGTGATTCTGGAGGAGTTCTGAGAACTTCTGGGATTCTGGATTTCTAGGGAATTCTAAGTGGTACGGAGATTTCTGAGGATTTTAACCCCAGAAGCCACGCTTTTTGTTCTTGGGGCTACGGAACTCTTCGAGGAGCTCTTTTTGGCGCTTACTGAGGTTCTTAGGAGTCTCGACAATAATAGTGACGATATGAGGGCCGCGGTCGCCGTCGCTGCGCATGAGCGGGACGCCATGACCAGAGAGCTTAAACGGCGTGCCGGATTGAGTGCCGGCGGGGACTTTCATACGGACATTGCCATCGACGGTTTCGACATCGACCTCGGTACCGAGGGCGGCGTCAACCATGGAGACGACTTTCTCGGAGAGGATGATGCTGCCTTCGCGAGTGAGATGTTTGTGCGGCTTGACACGAACGAAGACATAGAGGTCGCCTTTGGTGCCGCCTTTGGGAGCAGCGCCACCTTTGCCGCTGAGACGGATGGACATGCCATCGTCGATGCCGGCAGGGATTTTGACCTTGAGGTCTTTACCATCAGCGGAGACAATCTTGGTAGTGCCAAAAACGGCTTCTTCGAAGTTGAGCACGACGGTAGTGCGGTAATCGGTGCCGCGAGCTGGACGGCGCTGACCGCCGCCGAAACCGAAGATTGACCCTAAGATATCGTCGAGGCCACCGCTGCCGCCAAAGTCGAAATTGAAACTCTGCCCGTTGAAGCTGTAGCTGCCGCCACCGCCACCGAACGGATTGCCGCCACCAGCGTTACCGCCAACACCGGCGTGACCAAACTGGTCGTAGCGAGCGCGCTTCTGCTTGTCGGACAAGACTTCGTGGGCTTCGGAAATCTCTTTGAATTTGGCTTCGGCTTCTTTGTCGCCGGGGTTCTTATCGGGGTGATATTTGACGGCAAGCTTACGATAAGCTTTTTTGATTTCATCATCGGATGCGTTTTTGGAAACGCCTAAAACTTCATAATAATCTCTTTTTGACATATGGTTCCTCTAGTGGAGTAGTGGCCGGGTGGCTTAGCTTTGCTATTAAAACTCTAGGAATATTTTAGCATGGACTGAGGAGGAATACAAGAGGATTTTAGCACTCAAGCAGGTAGTTTGCTAATCTAGAGCGAGTAGAGGCCTCGCGACAGCTTAACGGCGGCGATTTTTGACCATGGCGGTCACAATGCCAATTACAGCGAGGGCGGCGAGACCACCAGCCGACCAGAGGACGACCGGTTGCTGATACCACGGCTGCGCGGTTTTGTCGTTTTGCGACTTGTTACTATTGGTGGACGAGTTGTCTTTGTTGCCGGAGGTGGAAGGCTTGGAGCTATTAGCGGTGGGCTTTTGGCTACTGGAAGAATCTTTGTCGCTGTTCTTATCGCTACTCTGAGTGCGGTCGGCGCTATTCTCGGCGATTTGATTAGAGGCACTGGAATTGTGGCTACTATTGGCAGAATTATTATTTGGCCGGCTGCTGTTATGATTCCCTGGTGTAGTAGGGTTGGAGGGACGAGCGGGGTCGGACGGAGTTTCGGGCGCAGAAGGGTCGCTAGGAGTAGATGGCTCTTCGGGCTGAGGGTCGGGGCGACTAGGCGTAACAGGCTGGTCGGGGTTGGTTGGCTCAGTAGGCTGGGAAGGCTCCTCGGAGTTGCGAATCCAATCGACTTTGGCGACAGTATTGGCGCAGTTGCCAGCGACGTCGCAATATTCAAAAGTAAACTCGCCATTCTTAGTAAAATGATACTCGGCAACGCCGTCGTTAAATACTAAATCAGGGTGAGCGGTGACGATGAAATCTTCGTCATATTCATAGCCTTCGGCGTCGTAGTGCTTCCCGGTGGCGACGTCTTGAGCGGCAAAAGTTCGGAGTTCTACGGGAGCGGAGCCAGTATCGTAGCTGACCTTTTCGAGAGTGGCGACAACTTCACCGTCGGTCTCGGTGGTGATGTCGTATTTGACGGCAACTTTTGGCGCGGCATGGTCAATCCAAGTAACTTGTGCAGTGGCAGTGCCTTGGTTGCCAGCGGCATCTTCAAACTGGAAGGTAAACTCGCCATTGTCCTCAAAGGTGTAGGTGAACGGGTCCCAAACGACGGTATCGGACTGAGCGTCGTCGCTAGACATGGAATTATTAGTCACGGTGACGGATTCGTTGCCGTCGATAATGAGCTTGGCGGTGACGCTTTTGTTAGTAGGATTGTTGAACCCGCGGTCGTATTCGATATGGCCAACTGGACTTTCGCGGTCAATCCAATCGACTTTGGCGAGGACAGTGCCGGATTCGCCGTTAACACCAGTAAAGATGAAGGTGTATTCGCTATTTTCTTTGACTTTTAAGGTGGTCGTATCTAAGCGTTCGGCGGTGGGCGTAACTGCTCCGACTTCGAGAGAATTACCAGCAGCATCTTGTACTTGAATATCGGTAAGCTCGATGCTAGGATTGACGAGACGGACTAAGACATCGTTACGCGTGTAGCGCCTTGTATCGTAAACTAGGTTGGCAGTGGGGGCGTCGGGTATACCCTCGCGGTCTTCGTAGAAGTTGAACATGCGTGCGGCGACGAAGTTGGCGCCATCAGAAGTGACATTAGCTTTGATGGCGACATATTTAACATCAGTAACGGGAGTATCGAAATCAAAAGTATGGGTTACGGAGTTAGCGAGTTCATCATTGCGTTGGTTTGGCCAAGGCGCTCGGCAAGTTACACCGTCGGCGACGCCATCACAATGGTCGGTCAGCTTGCCGACGAGAGTAAACCCGTCTCGGCTGAGCGTGTCGCTGGTGCTGGTATAGATGTCGGCTTGCATGATATGTCCGTTGCCGCCGCCACCCGCAACGTAATCTAAGCGCGACAAGTTGACGCTGCGGTCAAATTTGATAACAATGTAACGTTCGTGGTCGGAGCCGTTCCAGCTGGAGTGCCAGCGCGTGTAGAAATTACCATCGATGGCGTGAACGGCGTTCCCATCTCTACCGCTACCCAAGGCTTCGCTAGAGGCGCGAGCAAGTGATAAATGCGATACAGGGATGTAAGTATGTTTGCGGTCGGGCTCGGGATCAACGGTGAAATGATAAACTTCGGATGGGTCGCTGGTCATGCGAGTGCCGGTGGCGCTTTGTCGGACGCGAATAGAGACGTCGCCAACCCGTTGCGGTGACGAATTGCGATAAGATGTCCAGTTGGCGCTATCGCCGTTACATTCATCATCAGCGGTGACTTCGCACCACTCCATCGTCAGGCTTACGCCCATGACACGGTTTTCTTGGTCGTTAGCATAGAGATTGGCAGGTACGGCGGCTTTGGTAATGTCAATCGTGTAAATGGCATCATTGGCACCGACGATACGAACTTTGATGTCATTCTCGGGAGTAATGCGTGATAGTTCGACATCAGTGAGAGTGACATTGCGTTCGACGGTAGTAGTGTCGATGGTCTTATCAGTCCAAGTCTCACCACCATCAAGGCTATATTGATATTGCAGAGCAAGCACGCCATCATATTGACTGCCTAAGACGATTTTCTTGGCGTTGTCGCCGTCAAAGGAGAAACTGGCCATTTCGTACTTATTACGGCCGAGTAGATAATTAGCCATAACGCGCGTAGAATGTGATTGCTTAGTATCGGCATTAGTGGCGTCTTTGGCAAGTAGCAAGGACTGTCTTTGCGCATTCTCGAACTCGGCAATGCCGGCAGCACTGGTAATCTTGGCTCGAAGTAGAGACATTAAATCATACATCGGCAATGGGTAATTCTGGAAATTGGTGGCAACTTCTCGAGCTAAGCTGACATAAGTAGATTCGGGAGTTTCGGGATTGTTAAGGTGAAGTTGTACTAACCCGACCCAAGCGTCGAGATTAAATGACTGATAACCAATTGCTTTGCGATAGAGAGCTTCAAGTTCAGCTTGGCTGCCACTATGCAAATCTTTTTGCATTAAGGTTTCTTCGGCGAGGGTATAGCCGTCCATATCATTCAAAGCATCTTGGCCAAGTGAGAAGAAACTGACATTATAATAAGTTTTGCGAAGGACAGATGAACCCCAGCCCAGTAAGAAGCGTTCGCTTTTCTCGGATCCAGTCCAGCCGGAAACATCATTGCCAATTCCCCAGTGACCATCGCCTTCATCATCCATAGACATACCTAGGTAGGCAGCGTGTCCAGGCTGACCAATCACCGTGGCTGGCAGACCAAAGACATTCCATAAGTTTGAGCCGGTCTTAGACAACCCGCCGCAGACAGAGCCTTCTTCAAAGACCATCCAAAGTTTGGCCTTGCCAGTGACGCCATAAGGCACACCGAATTGCGACAACTTATATTTCTCATCCCAACTAGACTGGTTCTCGGCAGTGTAATACTTAGATGCACCATAATTATAGCCGAAACGATAAGTAATATAGGCATAAGGGTTAAGCTCGTATTCGCTATTACCAGAGCGGTGGTCACGAGCGTGATTGTTGAGCCATTTGATTTCATCATCGCCCATAATAGCTCCGGTAACGAAGCGCATTTCCTCAATCTCGAGTTGAGTGAAAGTCCGGCGGTCGAGTAAATTGGCTTCGTACAAATCTTTGTAGATTTCGTAACGCCGCAAAGGATTGGAAATTTCTTGGCTATCGTACCAAGCGCGCACGGAGGCTGAATGGGTGAGCGCAAGCGAAGTAGCAAGTTTGCGATAAACGTCTCCGTAAGTTAAATCGCCATAACCACTCGGGCGAGCATCGACAAAATCGGCATGATGATTGGTATAAATAGTAGTGAATACTTTGAGCGCGTTCATGTAACTGCCTTGCGGCTTGCCACCCAAGATAAACCAGCGGAGATTTTGCAAATCATTAAACAACCATTCTAGCGCGCGGCGATTCTCGGGACTTTCTCCGATAAAAGTCGATAAAGTGTATTGGCCAACCCTGGAGACAAATTCGCGGCGCAAGACGGTTAGCTCATAAGCGGCGTTGTCTTGCAACTCGGTATTGCTGTAGTTTTGTTGGATTTCTTGGTCGTATTTAGTAGTATCAGGGGCAAGATATTGCTTAAAATCAGCAGTAACGAGCTTCGCATCGGCCCAAACGGAATGGTCGCTACCATTACCGGCGTCTTGATTGGCTTCGAGCTGCAAATAACGATAGCCACGAATATCAACCTGCGCAAATGAAGCTTCTTCGCCGGGGCGCTTCTTTTGCTCCTTGAGCAAGACCCAGTCGGAGTTGGAATGATTGGAAACGTAAATCTTGAAAGTCACACCGTCACCACTATGACTGCTAGTATTGATACCGTAATAGGCGGAGAAATAAGCGTATTCATGATTCGGGTCGATAGCTTCTAAGTCATAAGAAAGTCTTGAGCTGGCGTGAGCCCACAGGCCGCGGTCAAAAGTGACTGTCTGACCGCCGAGGTAAAGGCTGATTTTGGAACCGCTGGCATTGGTCATGTCTTTGCGGAAAGTATCCCAACCTACCGTATGGGAGATAGGATTGACATCGGTATCTGATAAATATTTAGCTCGACCTGGCTGCTCAGTATAATCGTCAAAGTTTTCGGCATAGCGGCTTAAATCTACGGCGCGTGCGCGTGACCAACCGACCAAAGACCGCAGAGCTAAGCTGCCAATTAACATGACCGCGGTTACACTAAGTAAAGCTACTAAGACGAGCTTTTTAGTTTTTTGTTTTGACATAGAAACACGTGTCCCTTCTTAAACTTGGTTTGATTGTACCATACCCCTACTAAAGAAGCAAGCCTAATCCTGACGAAAAATGGCATTTTATTTTAGCGTAAGAATTGCTAAGGTGTGACGAACGGTGAGGCGGAAATGAGGGTGGTCGCGCAAAAACTCATCAACTGCGCGGGCGGAGCCGGGGAGCTCGGGGTTGTTATAATCGTGCACGATGATAATTCCCTGCGGAGCTAGGCGAGGCGCGACGAGCTGGAGGCTGGTTTTGATAGAAGAATAGAGGTCACCGTCACAAAAAGCAAAGGCAATCTGACTCGGGAGATCCTTGGAAGTAAGGTCGCTAAACCAAGCTTTCTTCACGACGACGGTCGGGCAGCTGGGGAGTGGATTATTAGCAGTTTTAAGACCATGTTTATGAAGTTTGTCAAGTACCTCGCGCTTGGTGACGAGGAGTGCGCCGGCTTGGAAATTGGCGCCAGCACCGGAGGAATCTTCGACAGTTTTCTCAGGGAGACCAGCAAAAGAATCGTAAATCCAGAGATGATGAGCTGGAGAGGTGGCGGCAGATTGTTGCAATAATTTGCCGAGTAAGACAGAGGTATCGCCACGATAACAGCCCAACTCCACAAAATCCCCCGCTACTCCGAGACATTGCTCAGCGAGACGGAGAATTTCAGAGGTTTCTACGATAGCGACTTGGTCGTTCATGGACGTATTATAACATATTTTGGCGAATTTGCTGAGTGGTAGCACAAAATAAGCGTTTCATCTATTGACTTTTTTGGTAATGTGTGATACAATAAGAAGATAGGGTTTGCCAACCTGACTATGCTTTTGATTGGAGGAATCAGAAATGGGATTGTGGCAGAAGTACCTTGTAAACCGATTAACCGAAATACAGAAGCGAGCATCGGAATGGTCGATGAAAGACCACTGCGGTGAAGTGCGCGTGTTGTCGCGGAAGCACTATGCGGAGCTGAGAGACTTCATGCGGGAAGACCCGCGACAGATGAAGTTCAAGCTGATTGCTGGGCTGCGGTATATTCATACGATGGACAGATTGTGTACCAGCTATCAAGCGAGCCTGCAGCTGGAGCAAGTGCTTCAGAATGCAAAAAGCCAATATTATCTGAGTGAATTTTTGGCGCCGATGTTTGAGCTGTATGGTTACGTTGCGCTAGAGACGCCGATTGATAATGCAGCGCTGTCGTTGCGAAAGCCAGACCAAACCATCGTTTCCTTTCCGCAGGGAGAGCTGGGAGTGCATCAGTGCGAGAAACTGTTGGCAGTGCTAATGGGAGAGGAAATCCCAACTTATCATAGTAAAGAAATACGCAAACGCGTGAATGATTACTACGAGAGTAGGCTGCATGCGCCAAATAAACCAAAACAGTAAATCGGTAATTGGAGAGCCTGGCCGCAGAGTGTGGCTGGGCTTTTTGCTTGTAATTTCCGAAAAATAAGCATAAAGCTATTGACTTTTTGTGTAATCTGTGGTACAATGGAAGTATGGTATGTACGGTTTTGCCTAAATTAGACCGTAAGAATCTTAAGAAATGGAGGTTAAAGAGGTAAATTTGCTCGTTTTGTGCTCGTAGGTTCTATATTTTACAAAAATTAGGGGGATTTTTATGTTAAAGAAAACCACGAAAAGAGTCATTACCATTGTGCTATGTGCCGTTTTGTTGCTTGTAAGTACCATACCGGCGTATGCGGCGGAAGGGGGCGCGTCTCCTGCGCAGGAGCCCAATAGCTCGGTGTTTGAGCCTGGGGCACGGGTGGTGCGTTGTGTGCCAGGGGTGGGGTTAGATTACTTAGGCCCGCCTAACAATCACGCTCCGCTACACTATTACATCAAAGACCTAATCGCTAATGATTCCGCTAACGCGGAGCGAGAGCATGGCGAGACGGCCGTCTTTATCGACGGTAAAGAATGCGCGCTAAATGACGGTTCAATAACTCTGTACCCCGAAATATGGTATGAGTTCCGAACTTATTTCTATAACGATTCGGACGAGCCGTTAACTGATGTTTATTATAGAACGTCCGCGCTAAACGTCAAGGTATGGAACTCTCTGGAGTCAAAATTAGTCCCAGATGGCGAAGGAGAGCTACACTCAGGAGTCTTGATGGGTGACGAGTTCGTGGAGTACGATGATGTGCCGGTGATGTATGCAGGTGGTCTGACGGAGAGTGGGGAGCCATTGGAACCTAAAAGTATAGCAGTAAAACTGGCTAGGTATGCGCATTACGTGGACTGTCTCACTTGTACGATGTACTACTGGAAGGAAGGCGAGACTGCGGTGGAGGCGGTCAAACAGAGAGCACTCGATGGTAACGAAGCGACCGCTGGAAACGGAAACGGTGCTAGCCTGGGCAAGATTTTGCCACATACTTATGGCTATGTTTCTAGTCTCTTGATGGTCGGCTACTTGCCGATGTCGTCACATTGGTCAGCCGATGGAATTAAAACCCTCTTGCGGGTAGCCAACGTGGCTTTGGTCACTCAATAACCACCAGTTCTACCAGATGAGGCAGCCAGTAGGCTGCCTTTTTTATGAATTATTTTTGCTGCTCGAGGAGAATCATGGCACGGCGAATCATGGCGGCGGCTTCGTCGGTGTGGATGACGTAGATAGGCTTGGAATCGGAGGCGGAAATATTGACGTGTTCGTGAGTGCCGAGGCCAGCGTCATTCTTGGCGGAATCAGCGGAGAAGCCGAGATAACTTAACCCTGAGATGATATCGCGACGGATTTCGGAATTGCGCTCACCAATCGTAGCAGTGAAGACTAAAGCATCGACACCTTGCATGGCAGCTACCATCTCGCCAATGGCACGCTGGACGCGATAAATATACATGTCATAGGCGAGCTGAGCACGGGGGTGGTCGGCACGAGCAGCAAGAACTTCGCGCATATCACCGCTAACACCACTCACACCAAGCAAACCACATTGACGGTTGAGATATTCTTCGACGGCTTCTTCGTTGAATCCGAGCTCGTGCTGAATGGCGATGGCAGCGGCGGGGTCGATATCGCCGGTACGAGTAGCCATCATAATTCCCTCGAGCGGGGTATAGCCCATAGTGGTATCGTAAGAATAACCGTCTTTGATAGCCGTGAGAGAGGCGCCCGAACCAAGATGGCAGGCGACGACGCGTGAGGGTAAAAGATGATGGTCACGCAGATAATTACGCACGGCGCCCATGGAGAGACCGTGATAACCGTAGCGTTTAATTTCGGCGCGGTTAGCGAGGTCGATATCAATAGCATAATATTTATGAACGTCGTCGCGAGTGTGGTGGAAGTGTGAATCAGAGATAATAATAACTGGCGTACTAGGGAAAGTTTCGACGCACTTAGCAATCTCAGTGGCAATGACTGGGACATGGAGCGGAGCGCGGCGTTTTTCTTCTTCGAGTCGACGTAGACACTCTTCGTCAACGATATAATCATTATTAAAAAACTCGCCGGTCGCAACGACACGGGCGAGAATGCCATCAAGCTTAGTGTCAGCATCGAGATAGCCAGATTCGGTAAGAATATTGTAAGTGTAACGGATGGTATCGGCGATACGCTTAAAGCCCTCAGTGTATTTCTGGATGCGGCCGTCGGCGTGCTTGAGTGTACAGATAAGTTGCTTATCTTCGGTCTCGAAGTGTAATGAACAAACTTCTTTCCCATCGCTGTACAGAGCATATTTGCGGCTGGAAGAACCGGGGTTGGTGACTAAGAATAGTTTTGGCATGAGGCCTCCTTTTTATGATTATAGCACAAAAAGAGAGGAAGAGGCTAAGGGTTGCGAGATGATATGATTAAATTACGCTACTTCTACTAATCTTACTAACGGGGTCTAGGTGGGCCTCTCATCATCTCGAGTATCTCTCAAGTTCTTTGTATTACCATTTGACGCGCTATTACATACCGCTGGTTGCATTTCTTGCATAGTAGTAATTGTATTCCAAGTAGCAGTAAGTTTCCACACCGCATAAAGTGTAATTTGTGGATTAGTACGATTGACTATGTAGCTACTCCCCGCCGCACTTCCAGTAGTAGCATTCTGGTCAGTACTCCATCCGACAAAAGCATAACCAGCTTTACTCATACTACCTTGCCCAGGAAGAGTAAAGGTAGCGCTATTTCCGGTACTGGTTTCTGTACTGGCCGCTGGTGCAGTTCCTCCGCCGTTAGAGTTATAAGCAATCTTGAACGTTACCATCGTAGCACTCGCTACGGCACTAAGTGCAATACTTTGTCTGTAATTACCAGCCGCAGCATCTTCACCAAATCTTGCGGCAAAGACTAGCTTTTTCTTTACTGATAATGTATTATCACTTGCGGCATTACCATTAGCTATCGTAGTAGTTGTAGTAGGAACTGTATTATACGTTAATCCTCCATAACTACTATTACTTTCTTCTGTAACTGTATAACCCCATTTATTAGCTGTCATACTATCACCAGTTACTCCACCCGCTCCAGTAATATTAGCTCCACTAGAACCACTTGGTTTAGTTAAGTCGGAAGAAGTGCTGCTCATACTTAGAGTGTAATTAGTTACTTCTTGTCCAGTAATGGTGATTAAATGGTCACTATAGGCTGTATTACCACCTTGTACAGTATTTATTTCTTTATCACTATTAGTAATAGTTAAAGCTAAGCTAGGATTAACATTAGCTAATTCCATTATGCCTTCATCAGCATTAGTAGCATTATCTACACTAGACTCATTTACTAAATCTGCGGAAGATAATTGCCCATTTTCTTCTGAACCATTTGTAATAGCATTATTACTATTACTAACTTCTACTGCATTAGCATTAGCCTTTAACATACTATCAGGATTAATACTAACTACTCCCAGCAAAAGGAGGGCGACCATGCAA
>CAYODP010000019.1:0-14662 GCA_964402815.1 uncultured Candidatus Saccharibacteria bacterium
CGAAAAGATTTCTCGCAAAATCAAGTCCTTTCGAACTATTGAGGCTTTTTCGAATATTTCCGCTGTGCGAGCCAGCATTTCTTCAAATTCTTGCCTTGTCCAGCGTCTTGCACTACCTTTACCACGATTGAGCTTGGCTTCGTTTTTCTTAATCTGGTCTTCTATGCGGTCGATTTCGTTGTAATTTAGACCGATTTGGTTGTTTTTCTCGTCAATCATGCGTTGATTAGTTAATTTGGCTATTTGCTCCGACAGTTCCTCGTTGCGCTTTTTCAAACCTTCAACTGTTGCTTTAAGCGTTATATTCTTGCTTCGAAGAGTTCTCTTTGTTGTTCTCGATAGTTTATATAATTACTCTCGTGGCAGATGTAGTGCTAAGGGCTTGGTGTGTTTGGTTTAAGATGCTATTTTAGAAGGTGGCGGAGAGGTCGGCGAGGCTGACGCCGTCGTGAAGTTTTTGGGTGAGGGTTTGAGCGTCGAATTGTTCATCTTCCCTTTTGGTGTCTTTGATGGCGCGAATGGTGTTGAGCTTGTTTTCGCGTTGACCAGTTTCGGCATTAGTAATCCAAACGGCGGACAAATCTTCGAGGGAGAGGGCGCCGATTTGGTCGTTTTGGACGGTGGTGACGGAAGTTTCGAGAATGGGGTGCTCGTCGATGTAGTTGAGCTTGGGGCCACCAATAGACCAGAAGACTTCGTTTTCGTGGCCACCTTTGACTTTGCCTGCTTTGGCGCGGACGTAACCACAATTAACAATGTCGGCGATTTGGTCGATACCAGTGATGCGGTAGACGGAATCTTCTTTGGTACGAAAAACGTTGGGGTGACCATCGTAACTGGGGCCGAGTTCGGTTTTGAAAACGCGGTTGCGGCAAGTTTTGATACGATTATCATCAGGGGCGATAGTTTCTTGGCCGAGGGCTTGTAAGACGGCATTGCGAGCGGCGTCGACTTTTTGGGCGTGTTCAGCTTCTAAGGCGGGGTTAGTATCAAGTGTAGTTTCGGTGATGGGGAGAGAGTTAATAAGGCGGTGCATGGACTGAAGATGCTCTTCGAAGGATTTGGGCTGATTGGCGTAATTATTAATGCCCTCGGGGTCTCGAGAAGAGTCGAGGTTGTGGCTGTGACTGAGGGATTCGAGTGATTTGCCCATAGTAATTTAATTGTAACATGATAATGAAGAGCTGGAGTTATTTTGAGCTCAGGAATGTGTTTATGCAAAGACGGCGAAAGATATGTTATAATGTAGGTATGGTAGAGACTACACAGGGTGGTAAAACAGACATTATTACTTGGGAAGCTGAGGAATATATTGTGCGCGATAAGACGACGTGGTGGTACGTGGGTTTGATTGCGGTAGGTTTGGTACTGGCGGGGATTTCGGTGTGGTTGCAGTGGTGGAGTTTCTTGGTGGTAGTAGTGTTGAGCATTGTGTCGTTGATTATTTATGCAAAACGGCCACCACGAATGTTGCATTACTCTTTGAGTAATAAGGGGTTGAGCGAAGGTGATAAGTTGTATGAGTATTCGGAGTTTAAGTCGTTTGGGATTTTGCAGGAGGGGCGGCATTTTGCGATTGTGCTGACGCCAGTGAAAAGATTTTCGCCGAGGATGCTAGTGTTCTTTCCGCAGGCGCAAGGTGAGCAGATTGTGGATGTGTTTGGGGCGAGGTTGCCGATGGCAGAGGTGAAGTTGGATTTGCTTGATAAGTTAATAAAGTTCTTGCGAATTTGATTTTTGTGGTATAATAATATATATACGATATTAAGATAATAACAATTTTAAAGAAGGTGGGTAACAAGATATGAACCAAAACCGTAATAAAGATAACGATTTGCAGCGTGCTATTGATGAAATCACCCAGAAAGGTGGTGCGGCCGGCGCTAGTGCGGCTCCAAAGCCAGCTGCTCCAGCCCCAGCTCCGATGGGAGCACCAATGCCACAACCAGCTCCAGCAGCAATGAAGATGCCACAGGCGCCGCAAATGGGTATGCCAACGATGAGTGCGCCAACTGGTTATGGTCGCCCGATGGGTTATACTTCTGATATTTCTAAGGTGAAGGAAGCAGCTTTGAAAGAGCTCTTCCCGATTATGGACCGCGTAGAGGTGGAGCCAGAGAAGCGTTTCTTGCTATTCCAGGAAATGTTGACTACGATGCGTGATAAGGCGGTGATTGCGCCAGCTTATGAGGCAGCTCGCCAGATTCGTGATGATAAAATTAGGGCTGATTCCCTGCTATATCTAATTAATAGTATTGATGAAATGAGCTTATAAATAAAAAATAGCCCCGTAAGGGGCTGTTTTTTGTGAGGGGAATGTTTCGAAAAAGTAAAAACTACTTCTATTACTCCCACTGATGAGGTCTAGTGAGCTCTTATTATATTGTAGTGCAGAATGCAGGTTTTACGTTTTTGAAATATTGGGTTAAGTATCGTCATTAGTCCAATACATTTTCACGAGAAACGGTGTCTCGCCAGCCCGCCGTCTGACGCTAAAGCGTCAGATACTTCTGCGCATTTTCGGAAGTGAAAGTAGGGTATTACTTTCGTTTCTCTCAAATGCTTGAAGTTTCGCGGGTGGCGAGCATCCAACGCGACTAACGTCGCTACCACCTGGGCGTCGCCTCACAAAAGAAAGTAAAGAACTTTCTTTTGACTCGGTTCCTACGGCTGGACGGACTCCTTCGTGGCGGTCCGGATGTTCTCTTAGAAAATGTATTGGACTAATGACTTTATATACTGTAATTTTGGGATGGTTAGTAATTAATACCACTTCTACTAATCCCACTAACGGGGTCTAGGTGAGCCTCTCATCATCTCAAGCTAAGTCTATTTATTTCCGATGCTTTATCACGAGATTTCGGTTCTTCGAACCTCTCTGTGGGCGTCGTCTCGGAAAAGAAAGTAAAACTTTCTTTTCGCTCGTCTCCTACACAGTTCGCCCCGGCTCAGCCTTATAAGATGACCACCTTATAGTGGGATTAGATAGAAGTGGCTGAAATTAAGTTATAGTATTTTTGGTGTTAATTAACCGTAAGTTTTCGGAAAATAACAGGGAGAAAATCCAGTTGAACTTGTACAGGCTGTACAAGTTCGATTTATTTTGTGGCTGCAGTTACTGTAACTTCGGTTGAGTATGTGTCAGCAGGAAGTGATGGGCTAATGGAAATACCAACATTAAATGTATGAGTTTTAGAGCTATTGCTTATTGTAGTTGTATTATGGAATAGACTTGGTGTATTAGTAATTGGGTCATATAATCCAGAAGTATTAAGTATTCCCCAGGCATTATTGCCTGGCTGTACTGGTTTCTTTACTGAAGTTGGTGGTATATAGTTCTTTGAGTTGTCCTTACCGACTAATCTTGGTTCTTCAGCACTTAATAACACATCATAATCAGAATTACTTGTGATAGTTGCTTCTATTGCTCCAGTAGCTACTTTATCAGCTTCAGCTGTAGCAGTAACTCCATCAGAAACATCAAGAGTTATTGTTGGTGTGACGTTAACTGTGATGTTGCCGTTTTTAGAGCTGGGTGGAGTCGGTTGAACATTTGGCTTCAAATTTCCTGCTGTAACGCACCGCACTGAAAAGCCGAGGTATCGAGAGAGCGTATCGTTTGCTGGATTGGCGCTACCGCCATAGAATAGTAAACTATACGCGTTGTCTGTAGTAGAAGTGTTGACTGTACGCGACCAATAAAAACCGTCCGAGCCGGCATTGAGGAGACCAAGCTGAAAGATGTGACCGCCGGCTGGAAAGAATGCATCAGCTGAGTTATAACCAAACCGTCTACCAGCGTAGCCGCTCGTACCATAAATAGTTACATTCGATTCCCAACTACCACTATAAGCAGTATTTAGTGCCGTATAAGTACCGATATTTGTGTCATCATTAGATGGTAATTTCCAGCCTTTTGGGCAAATGCTTGAAGGTGCGTCGCCAGAGTCTTTACAAGTTCCTGCTGTTGCCGTACACCAAGAGTAATAATTGCCATAAGCCGGTTTCCATTTATTGCCATTGGTATATATTTTCATGTCTGTACTGCCTTCTGCCATATTTTGCGAGTTCTTGGTTATACCCCAGTTATTTATATTACCGCCAACAGCCTGATTTGCCGGTAGCGTATAATCAGAAGCTACATCACTATTGGTACTATTTAATGACGTTCTACCTGGTAAGCGTAAATTTTCTAGCATCCAACAATTTCCATCCCCTAGTTTGGCGACTTTATATGTATTACTTCCGGTTCCGCCACGTGTATCGGTTAGTGTAACTACAGTTAAGGGTTCGACACCATTAGGTGTATGCGTATTCGAGCAGATTTGTTGGTTCATGTCTTGCATGTATTCTATATCAGAAATAGTACGATATTCTGTAGAGAAATCTTCTGCTGCATAAGTCTTAGTTGTTTCTCCAAAACCTAAACTTGTACTACAATAACCTAAAAGGAGAGCTCCAGAAACAAACAGAATTTCTGTTGTAATTAATACTTTATAAGGTTTATGTATTTTTAGCATGGAGCCCTCCTTTTAGGTTAAGTGGAGTGGCGGGTTTGCATTTGTAACAAAAAGACGCCACGATTTGGCGTACTAACCTTACAAAACGGAATGGACTACGCGAAGCGCAAATCCCTCAGTCTTGACATCGTGACGTCTAGTTTGCACTGAGGAACCAATCCACACCGTTACGATTGTAACAGTGTTTCCGTTTTATAAAGTTAGTACACCTTTATTATATAGGTTTTCCGTATGGTGTGCAAGTTTGTTGCTGAACAAAAACGACACCGTAAGGGTGTCTAAACAATTCGGCCAGCGATTTTGCAATCGTAGCGGAACGTCCCTTGACGGTGCCGTTTTCATGCCGCGATTGCAAAAGGTTTAAAAAGAATCGCATTTTTACCGAATTGTTTAGACAATTTTATTATAGCATGAATAATCTAGGTGGGGTATAGATTTGCGGGAAGAAGTTTGTGCGCGAAATTTAAAGTTGAGAAAATATGGAGTGGTTCCCTGCTTGGTGAGAAAACTTTGGAAAGTTGGTGCAATTTAGCACAAAATTACAGAAAACATCATGCTAGTGCTTGATTTTTTGTCTCTCTTAGAAAAACCGCGCTTTTTCTAGAGAGACCATTTTTGTATCTTTTGACGTTGGGAACTTTTCTTTTAGAAAAGTGCCCAGTGGAGTAGGAGGGTTTGTGTATGGGATTTAACATCTTTTTCGGCCGATTAGGCTTTAGTATATCACTAAAACATTTATCATTAACCGTAAAAATTAGCGTCGCTTCAAAGAAACGACGTTAACCTACAAAAACTTATTCCTATCTTACCAAAACTTTTCTAAATTGGCAAGAGGTCGCTGCGAAAAGAGATTTTGGGTTAATTAAACGTAATTTTCGTAAAATTAACAGAGAGAAAATGTGGTCGAACTTGTACATGATGTACAAGTTGGAGAAGATATTTAGGGTTCGGGTTGATATTTTTCATCAATCATCCATCGACCGCGCAGACGAAAAGCCGGAATAGTGCCGCGAATTGCTTTGTTGGTGGTAGATTGTGGGTTGATGCGGTTATTCTCAGCCCATTCAGCGACTGAGATGATTCTTTTGGCGGTTAACTTGGCGATGCGACGGTAGAGCGCTTCGATAAGGAGCTTGGCAAAAAGGCTGGTAAGCTGATTGGCTCGGTTGGTTTTAGTGTATTCATCGAGGGCTGGATAGTATTCGTTGAATTTGGATTTATTAGGGATGATGATGGGCGGTAAGCTAAGCAAGTCGAGCTGCTCGTTGGTGAGTAGGCGGCCGATGCGACCGTTGCCGTCGCCAAATGGGTGAATTGTCTCAAAATCTGCATGGAAAATGGCGATTTTTTCTAAAAAGTATAGATTGTCGTCGGTGTTGTATTTATTGACTAATTCTTGCATGAGTTCGGCGACAAACTTGGGGTTGGCGCCAATGTGAGCGCCGACGCGTACCCATTCTGTGCCGGAACGGAAGCGCCCGGCAATTTCGTCGCGAATGGTGCTAAGTAAAATGCGATGGAGCTTGAGGATTAGTTCGATGGAAATTTCGGGTTCGGGATTGCTGTTGAGATATTCCATGGTCCGAGCGAGATTTTTGGCCTCGTAGATTTCGCGAATCTCGTGGTCGGTATGGATTTGGTCGCGAATGAGAATGTCTTCGGTGTCTTCGAGAGTAAGGGTGGAGTTCTCAATGGCGTTGGAGTTGTAAACCATTTCGGGAAGCTCGGAGATAGAGATTTCTTTGACAGCATGCTTGTGCTTGGATGCTAGTTTACGGTATTTTGCGGAAAGATGGTTGATTTTGTCTTTTGTGATTTGATTAATCATGTTGCGATTATAGCAAGTTTTACGTTTAAAATCAATAATTTTTGAGTCTTTAAACGTAAAGTTGGGGATTGGATGAGGAAAGTTAAATGGTTGAGCTATTAATCAGCGGGCAAGCGTGTGCTATGGTATAATGGTGGAAAAGGGAGGTTTTATGGAAGAAAAAGTGAATGGTAGCGTAGTGCAAGAGGAGGTGGTAGTGACAGAGACGCCGCCAGTGGTGGTGAAGCCAGCTGAGAAAAAGCGCGAGGGGTTTCCGAAAGTGGTCGCGGTGATACTGTTTGTGATTATTGTGGCGATGGCAGGGTTTATCGTGTGGCACTTTTTGACGACAAATCACGAGGTAAAAGAATGTGAAGCGCCGAAGGATGATGAGTCTGGAGCGGTGGAGGATTGTGCGCCATGCGATAATGAGGCGGAGCTCAGCGATGATGATATGGTGCGTAATGTAGTGAAGCGTGTGCGAGAAAAAGTGCAGGATTTCTTGGGCGATAATATACCGCTAATAGGAGTTTATAATGATGATGGAGGCTCGACTTTTGGGCTAGCCTATAAGCCAGAGGGATTGGAGACTGGCGTACCGATGGAGCGGACTTATGGCTTTCGGGTGGATTATGAATATCTCTCAAGGGATTCGCAGGATTATCGGCGTCTAGAGTCTTTGGCTAACAATAACGAAATTTATGATGTGATTAGCGGTGAACTATTGGGGAGGGGGTTTGTAGATACCGGTGAGCGTTATACGATGGCTAGTACTGGTGGCGGTTTGGTGACGTTTGTGAACGAGACGGAAGGAATAGTTTGCGGAGTGATGAATTGGCCGACATTTGGTTGTGCGTTTAAGGCTTGGTATAATGAAGCGGATGCACGGCTATCGAATGAGTTACTCAAGGTGTACAATGCGGAGAATAAGGATGGTTACAAGGCGGATTATGTAGTGGCGCAGGTGGATGGAATTAAGGAGGGCGGTACGGCGCCATACCAGACAATTATGGTAGGTATGGCGGGCTCGAAAGCATTGTTTTATCGTGAGGGTAAGGATGGTGCGTGGCATTTTGTGACGCGCGGGCAATATCTGCCTTGTAGTGCTTTTGATACTGATGAGGCGAAGAAGGCTTTTGCTGGAACGGTTTGTCAAACTGAAGTTAGTACGTCGGTAGTACAACCATAAGAATCTGAAAATATTAAAACACCCCCCGAGAAATCGGGGGTGTTCTTGTGAGAAAACCGTGCATTAGGCGCATTTTACGTTTAAAATGAAGATTTTGGGAGGTTTTAAACGAAAAGTGATTAATGATAATGGTGATTCCATACGGAATAGTTGCTCCGCATGGAATCAATAGGGGCGCTTTAGTATGTGCTGCCCATATAGCTATTTGGGACTTTTCTTTGGGGAATAAAAGCCCCAACGAAAAGAAACCAGGATGATTTTGTACGGAAAAGCGTGGTTTCCCGTACAAAATGAATCAAAGATTAGTACATGCCGCTCATGTCGGGATTGGCGGAAGCGGATTTCTCTTCGGGGATGTTGACGATGAGAGCGCCCATGGTGATAGCGGTAGCAGCGATGCTGGTAGCGCTTTTGACGGCTTCTTTGGTAACCTTGGCGGGGTCAACCACGCCAGCTTTCTTGAGGTCGGTCAGGCCTTTTTCTGGTTCCATGACGTTGATACCATAACCAGATTTGGCTTTCTCGACTTCGGCGAGAAGGGCTTGGCTATTAAGGCCGGCATTCTCCATGATGTGAATGAACGGAGCTTTGAGGGCGCGCTTGACAATCTTGGCGCCATCGCTGTTGTCTTTTAATTGATTGGCGAGCTCAACGAGAGTGGCACCGCCACCGGCGACGATACCTTCAGCGAGAGCGGCCTTAGTAGCGGCAACGGCGTCATCGACACGGAATTTCTTCTCGTCAATCTCAGTCTCGGAAGCGCCACCAACCTTGATGATGGCGACTTTTCCGAGTAAAGCAGCGGCACGTTTCTCGAGTTCCTCGCGGGCGTAATCAGACTTCTCGAGCTTAGCTTGGGATTGGATGAGATTAATGCGGTCTTCGACATTCTTCTTATTGCCAGCACCTTTGATAATAGTACTTTCTTCTTTGGTGGCGATGACTTTGTTGCAGGTGCCGAGAACTTCCATGCCGACTTCTTCAAGTTTCATACCCTTGTCGGTAGAAACGACGGTGGCATCGGTGAGAATAGCAATGTCTTCCATGATGTCCTTGCGACGGTCACCGAACGACGGAGCTTTGAGCACGAGAGTGTTGAAGACGCCTTTGAGCTTGTTGAGGACGAGTACAGAGAGAGCTTCGCCTTCGACTTCCTCGGCGATGATAACGAGGTCTTTGCGGCCAGCTTGGGCGCATTGCTCGAGAATTGGGATGAGCTCGTTGGCGCTAGAGACTTTTTTATCGGTGATAAGAATGAGCGGCTTCTCGAAGACGGCTTCTTGGCGGTTGGCATCGGTGATGAAGAATGGCGAAGCCCAGCCTTTGTCGTAGGTGAAGCCTTCGACGATTTCTTGCTGCATCTCGAGGCCTTGACCCGGCTCGACAGTGACAACACCGTCTTTGCCGATTTTGCTAATGACGTCGGCGATGAGCTGGCCAATCTCGGCGTCGCCAGCGGAGATAGAAGCGACTTCGGCAATTTTCTTGCTGTCGCCAGCGACTTGCTCGGCGGATTTTTCGATACCTTTGACGATTTCGGCACCAGCAGTCTCAATTCCCTTGCGGAGCTCCATGGGGTTAATGCCGGCGGCAATCAGCTTGTTGGCTTCGCTTAAAATATTATAAGTTAAAACGGTAACGGTGGTAGTGCCATCGCCAGCAACTTTGTTGAGCTTCTGGGCGGCTTGTTTGATGAGTTTAGCGCCAACTTGCTCACCGAGAGTGTCTTCGGTAGCGGGAAGGTCGACGGCCTCAGCGACAGTGACGCCATCATGAGTAATGGTAGGGCCACCGTAAGTTTGTTCGATAACGACGTTTTGACCTTTCGGACCAAAAGTCACCTTAACCGCATCGTAAAGCTGTTTAGCGCCGCTCAAGATTTTGTCACGAGCTTGGTCAGCGTAGAAAATCTTCTTTGCCATATGAAATGTGTTCCTCCGTATAGCCTTTGCCGATAGTAGCCTATTGCTTTGTCAAGAGGTGCGATACTCACTCACCGTATGTAGAATACGGCTCGTTCCGTTTCTCCTCTTTCCGCGCACTAGACTACTCTAGGCAAAGGGTTCGTTAATGTGATGGTGGGTGCACTCTCCGAACTATTTTTGGAAAAATGTCAAAATGGTTGATTGAGTGCTTGTGTTTAGGTTTATTAAGTAATTATTCTGCTATTTTACCTCTGTAAAATGTAGGGTGAACTTGTACAGGCTGTACAAGTTGGGCTACAAAGTGGCGAGGATGTCCTCTTCTTTGAGGATGATGTAATCGGTGTCGTCGATTTTGACATCAGTAGTGGAATATTGTTTAGAGATGATTTTGTCACCTTTCTTGACGATTTTGACATCGGGACCGACGGATTCGACGACGGCGTAGGAAGGCTTCTCCTGAGCGTCGCCGAGTAGAATACCGGACTTGGTAGTGGTTTGTGGCTCCTCTTTTTTGGCTACGACTCTATCTTGTAGAGGTTTCAGTTGCATATTTAACTCCTTTCGTACTCTTATGATAGCACAGAAGATTGGCACTTGCAATAGTAGAGTGCTAGAAAATTAGGAAAATTTAAGAAAAATAGAGGAAATAGGGGGTGGTATGGGTGCGATAGACTTTCCTCAAAGGAATTTTGAAGTTCAAAGTAAAAATAATGTACAAAGGTCTTGTATGACTTGTGAAGATATGGTATATTCAAAGTAGTATAGATAACACAAAGGATTGTTATGATAATAACTGTGCCCCTCTCTAAGGGAAATCAAATTACGGTGCCGAGTGCGTTGCGGAAAATGCTTAATCTGAAGCCGGGGGAGAGCATGGCTTTTGACACGGATTTACGGACTTACGGAAAGGCGGAGACACAGGAGGAGACGGTGAAGCGGGTGTTTGCGGAGTTAGATAAATGGCGAGAGAGCTTGCCGCAAGAAGTAAAAGATAATATTAAGAAACATGCAGGGTGGACGATGAGTCAATATCACGAGCATTATGATAATTCGCCGGAGGTTAAGACTTATATAAAGGAGAAATATGGCGTATAAGTATAACGAATCTTTAGATACAAGTGTGATTTTGAGGGTAATTTTGAAAGATTCGCCGGAATCTGGACTAAAGGTGCAAGATTTGTTGATGAGGCAGGGTGTGGCGTATCACGTGTCGGATTTGGCGGTGGCTGAAGCTGTGTATGTGATGCAGAATGAGAAAATTTCGCGTGAGAAAATTGTTGAAGGAATCAGGATGATATTTGACTTGCCAAGGATTATCGCGAACTTCAATTTGTTTGAACGGGTATTCCCAATTTATTTGACGCATCCGAAACTATCGTTTAATGATTGTTGCTTGGCGGTGTATGCGGAGCTAAATGGGGCGGAGCCGCTGTGGACGTTTGACCAGAAGCTGGCAAATCAGATATCAACGGCGAAAGCGGTGATTTAAAGACTAAAGTTTTGGGTGGGAGATTCCCTGGCGGAGCTTGGGGCTGCTTTTGTAATTACTCTTATTGGGCATGGTATAATGTAGGTAAGGTTTAGGAGGACTAATGGTTGGAGAGAGTTTGCCGGAGCAGCAGCATGGAGAGTCTGCGACAGGGTGGGAGGAGTTGGCGAGTATGCCGGCTTTTGAGGATGGTCGGTTTTTTGATGCTGCCAAGGAAGTCGTTAGAGAGACGGAATTAAATTTTGAGAAGACTACCGCCAGGAATAAGAGTTTAGTTGAGAAGACTCGGGATGGAATAGCGAAGTTAGAGACGAAGATGGCTGCTGAGTCTGATGAGTGGCGCGTGGAGCGATATGCTCAACAAATTCGTGACAGACAAAGAATCCTACGGGTTCAGGAAGGATGGGTGGAGTTTGCACGAGTACCAACGGTTGAGGATGTAGAGTATCGTATGCGCATGAAGAAGAACTTTGCGGGTCAGGTACGAGAGGCAGTGCCGGATGATTTACACCCAGTGTTTCATGGGTCGAATAATCTTGGTATTGTGCATCAAATCATTCGGACACGGGGTTTAAAAACGCCGGAGCAGAGGGGCGAGAGTATGACTTCGTTTGCGAATCAGGTTGATGTGACTACGAAAGCGAATATACGGACTTCTTGTGATTTTGCGGAATCTAATAGTTACTGGATGCCATATGGGGCAATTTTTGCTTTTCTGCCAAAACCAGAGGAGGAGGCGGCCGTGCGAAAGGACGAAATATCGGGAAGTTCGGAGGTGTTTGGTGGGGTGGATGGGGTGGATTTTAAGGAACAGCCGGAAAGATTATTGGGAATTATTACTACTCCAGAGAATGTGAGTAAAATACAAGAATGGTGCGATGAGGCGGGGCTGGATGCTAGCAAAGTTTTGACGCACGGGGATTTTATCGAATCGATGCAGAAGTTAAAAAATCAGGAGGTTTAAAGATGGGTGAGAGATTGAGCGATAATTTTGAAAAAGCGCAGGAGGGTGAACAGAGCTCGGAATGGGACACACTGAAAGACGTGAGGTTTGCGGGGGAGGATTCTAGACGATACAGAAATGCACAGGAATCTTTGAATGACAGGCTGTTTGTTTTGAAGCAAGAATACAGTTTTAATGCAGATGAGTATAACAATGAATTGATAGCAGAAGGAACTTTGGCTGATTTTCCCAGTACTCTGGCGGAGGAATATGGGGTTGATGATAGTATTAAAGCGTGCGAAATGAAGCTGACTGGGGCAAAGCTTACTACGCCAGAGGATGGCGAGGCGCTTTATGATAGAACTAATAATATTTTGCTAGATAAGATTGATAAAGCGGCGGAAGACGGTGATTCGTTAGGCGAGCAACGAGGGGAGCTTCTGCGACAGACTTTGGATGGATTATTGGCGGATGTAAAAGAGTTTGAGGACGGAGAAGTACAGACGTTGGAATCGGTTGCAGACCATAAAATTGCTAAGGAGACTAAAGCTTATTTAGAGAGATTAAAAGCGGGAAAATTGACGCAAGAATATAAAGAGAAATATGCAGAGAGAGTGACGGCTTTGTCGGAGTTGAGAGGTTTTCTGGGGTTGCAGCGAAAAGTAATGCAGGAAGAGCTAGTAGAAGAAGTGGACGAGCCTGTGCAGGCTGAGGAAGAACCGGTGTCGTATCATTTTGAAGCAGGAATAGCGCATGATGGGGCGACAATAACGGTAGGGCAAGAGATTCCGGATGATTGGTTTGAGGCGGGAGTTTTGGCTGATGTTAGAAATGAAAGTGGTTTTGGAATAAATTGGAAGGAGTCGCCGAGGATTGATGATTATTTGCAGCAAGCTTTGAATGTTGAATTTAGTAAGCTTTCGGAAGATGAGCGACGGCATTATAATTATTCATCCATTAGCAAGAAGATTAAAGCGGAAGCGAAAGAAACTAAGAAAATACCAGATATAGCAGCGATTATACAAGAAAACAGAATGTAAGATTGTTAAAATAGCGAGATTTGAGGGTAAAATTCCCTGGCGGGGCGGGGGATTTTTGAGCAATGCGGGGGAGTGAGGGTGGTATAATAGGTGTATGAGTTTGAAGAGTGTGATGGAGAAATTGCCGGGGTATAATAAGTTGGTGTTGCCGGTGCATTTTTGGCAGGCCTGGAGAGCGGGGAGAAAATACGGGTGGCCGGCGAAGAGGTTGCGGGTGATTGGCGTGACGGGGACGAATGGTAAGACGACGACGTGTTTTATGATTTGGAAGATGCTGAATGAGGCGGGGTATAAGGCGGGGCTACTGACGACTGTTGGCTGGGGTGGGGTGGGCCGAGACTTGTTCTCGAAGCGACCTACGGTGTTGAAGTCTGCGACTGCTCAGTCGCAGGACGTTAAGTCCAGCTCCTTCCGCTGCTCGACTTCGCCTTGTAGTTCATCTTCGATAACTTCGCCTCGGGAACTTAGTGATAAGAGTTTGGATGCGACGGTGCTGCATCAGCAGGTGGAGCATATGACGACGGAGCGAGTGGAGGTGCTGAACGAGCGGATGCGAGCAGTCGCGGAAGCGGGGGCGGAGTTTTTGGTGCTAGAGGTGACGTCGCACGCTTTGGTACAGTTCCGGACGCTAGGGGTGCCGATTGAGATAGCGGTGTTTACAAACTTGACGCATGAACATTTGGATTATCATGGGACATTTGAGAATTATCGAAAAGCGAAGATGAAGTTGTTTGAGAAGGCGAAGTATGGTATGGTGAATGCGGATGATGCTAGTGCTGACTGGTTTTCTGGGAAGATTGCCGATAGTAGCCATTCTGAGCGATTGAACGGCAGTGGTGATATATCTAATGCATATGGTGATATAATTACTTATGGTATTGAGCATGGTGAGGTGCGAGCAACAGATATAAAGCTTTCGGCGAGTGGAGTGGAATATGCATGTGGTGAGATGAAGATAAAGACACGGATCCCGGGGGAGTTTAATGTATACAATTCCCTGGCGGCGGTGTGTGTGGGGAAAAAGTTGGGGTTGACAGATAAACAGATTGAAGATGGGATTTACGCGCTGGAGTCGGTGGAGGGTCGGATGAATAGGATTGATGAGGGGCAGGATTTTATGGTGATAGTGGATTATGCGCATACGCCAGATGCATTAGAAAAAGTGCTATCTTCGGTTATTACTTCGTCAGATTCTCCAGTGCGCAGTCACCGTACTGTAAGTACGGCTCCTTTGCGCGCTTCAAATCTTCCTCGTACTAACTCGAAGCAAAGCACTTTTTCTGACGAATCTCGCAAAGTGATTACTGTGCATGGGGGTGCGGGGCGGCGGGATGAGTCGACACGGAAAATTAGAGGGGAGATTTTGGGAAAATACAGCGATATTGTGATTGTGACGGAAGATGATTCGCGCGATGAAGACCCAGCGAAGATTGCGGAGCAGTTCGTATTGGGGGCGGAGAAATTTGGAAAAGTGCAAGGGCGGGATTTGTTCGTAGAATTAGACCGGCGGAAGGCGATTGAGAAGGCGATTGGTTTGGCGAAAGCTGGCGATATTGTGCTAGTGCTGGGTAAGGGGCATGAGAAGACGATTTTGCGAGCGGAGGGGGCGTGTGAGTTTGAAGATGCGAAGGTCGTAAGAGAAATTTTACGGAAATAAGTTCACGAGAAAAGGTATAATGGCCAATGCAGAATGCAGTTTTACGTTTTTTCTCTTCCTTGCAGTCAGAAATCGCTGCGCATTCTCGGAAG